>NZ_JAERJS010000060.1:0-5456 GCF_018257525.1 Tatumella sp. JGM130
AGCGGGCGCATTTTCAGGCAAAATAATACCACTTTTATATAAATCTGTTTTTTTTGTATAGTCAAAAATTAAGCCTGTATTTTCGTCTTTTAATTTTTCGCGGCTGTTATAAGCGGCGAGATAAAGCGAGCTTTTGCTTTTTCCTGTTTTTGTTGTTCGCGTCAAAATTTTAAATTCGAGATGAAATATTGCCATCGTTGTCTCCTTTTTCTTTTTTCTTTTTCATGCCCACACACACGGAAGAGGGGAGGGCATACGGGCGGGGGCAACCTTTGCGGAAGCATTGGGAAGCCTTAGCCCGTGCGGTGCGCCGTAGGTGTTCCGCTTGTCGCGTTAGCGACATAGGGCGAAGCCCTCAAGCCTCGCAGAGCACGCACGTTGCCGAAGGCAATGTATAAGCGGGCATTTAGAACTAACGTTCAAAATGGGGCTTACTTCGTGCGCAGCTACCGCCTTATTTATTATTTAATAAAACCTTTTAATAAAAAGTAAATAAAACCACCAAATATATTTGACTTTTATTTTTTATATATTAATAGAAATAATATAAAGAAAAAAATAGAGGGTATACTTATGAATTACAACACTTTCAAAAATAAATATTATAATGAAAATAGCGATTGTAGCGCTTATTTTCGCGGAGAATTTAATAAATTCAATAAATTTAATTATTTGAATGAGCAAAAAAATGAAGAAGATAAATTAAAAATTAACACTAATCCAAATGTTGACTATTTAGCTGATTACTTCCACAAAACATATATAAATAGTTTAATTAACGAGCGTCTTTTTGCAAAGCAGAGCAATTTTAAAGAGTTAGTTTTTGATTATTACGAAGTAAACGCATTTAAAAAGCACTTTAAAAAATACTTTAAAACAATAAAACAATATAAAAAAACCAAGGATATATTAAGTGACGCTTTCACTTTTAGAGCGCCAGATTTGATGGGTTATTCACACACGTTTTATTTTTGCGTGGACAAAAAAGAATTTGATAAAAATGGAAATGATTATTTGGAAGATTTGCAGCTATTTTTGAGTGAAGAAATAGAAAAGCAGATCGAAAAAATAGAAAAAGAAAAAAAGGAAGAAGATAAAGAATTTGAAAGATTAAAGTTAAAACTTGGTAAGGCTTAAAATATGATTATAACTTTCATTTTAAATATTATTATTATTATTTCATTGTCCGCGCTTTACATTGTAAAGCGTAGGCAATGGCTAAAAAAAAAGAAAAGATAAACATTGTAAAAATAAGGGGGCTATATGAGCTTACAACAACAAAAAGAGAGATTAAAAAGAGAACTCGCGGCATTAGAGAAAAAAGAAAAACACTTAAAAGATCAGGCGAACGCTAAAAACATGAAAGCAATTGCGGCAGAAATTTTAAAATATGATCTTGAAGGATACGACAATTTTAAAAAAGTCGTCGGTTTGTTAGCATATTTTGATTATCAAGACGACGATTTTAAAAACGGCTTGATGAAATGGGCGGAAAACGAACTTGAAGAAAGAAAAGCTAAAAAAGTAGCACGTACATTTAAAAAAAAACCGCAAAAATAATAAATAATGAGGGGGTTAATCATGGATAAATTAACCCTGTTGGATATGTTCAAACACGGAACCGCTACATGGTCAGCGGTTTCGTCTTTCGTCGTTGTTTTGTTTTGGTGTGTTGGCTGTTGGCTGTCATTTTTGGCGATTGTTAATTATAAAAACGCCGCAGATGGCAAAAGCGGAATCGCAAAGCCAATCATTCAAACAGTGATCGCCGCTTTGATGGTGGCAATTTCTCGATTTATCCCCATTCTTTCGGACACTTTAAACAATAAAGCGGCGGAATTTTCACCTCAAAGCCTTTTAAGTGATATTCCGCAGGATGGGCTTGGTTTAAATTTAGCATTTACAAGCGTTTTATTATTTGTGCAAATGTTGGGCACAATTGCCGTTTTTCGTGGCTTTTTGATGCTGTGGGAGGCAACGAACAAGGGCGCAGGTAGTGGGCTTATAGGCAAGAGCTGGACGCACATCATAGGTGGCGTTTTAGCTGTAAACATACAGCTTACAATCTCGACGGTAGCCGCTACGTTTTACCCAGGCGTTGATCTGTCGTTTTTGGGTCTTTGAGTGTAGGCGGGTCAATGGCCAGCTTGCTGGGCGTAGCGAACCATTGACGCGACGGAACGACCCCACCCTTGGCTAAGGGGGAAGGAGAGCCACGGCGAGCCTTCCTCCTGTTAAGCCGCCCTTTTGCCCTTTATACTCACCGCAGGACGGCAGGCGTCCGGGTGGGTTTGTTTGTTTCGTGTCTGTCGTCCTATCCCTTCCCTTTCTCTCTGGATCTGGCAGTCGCAGGGTTTTTGTCTTTTAGCCCCCTCTGGGGGTTGGGGGTTTAAAATCCGTTCAGGATTTGCCTTTTGCTTTTGACCTTTCTTTTAAAGCCCCATAGGGGCGCACTCAACTTGATTATTAAGAAATAAATCGCACGAATTTTAGGGGGTAAATCGGGCTACAAGCCGCGCCAATGCTGGATTTCTTGGTTTTTTTAATTACATACCAAAACGGAAAAAAGCGCAAATTTTATACAGGCAAGGAAGGGCTAAAAGAAACGATAAACGGACAACATAAAGCGATAGAAGGTAAACCTGGGACGGCTCTACATTTTTAGCACTAAATAGGGGGTGTTTTTGGGACGGCATACATTAAAGCAGTTAAAAAGCGGGCTATAAATGGGACGAGATCAACCGTTGGGGGGATTTGCGCGGGTGTTTTTGTTTATGGCGATTTTTTAAGCATTTGACAAAAAAGAAAAATCCCGTAACTTTTGAGTTGCGAAGCTACAAAAGAAAACGGGATTAATCAGATGCTTTATGAAAATAATAAAGCATATGGGGATATTGTCAACACTGGCGAAGTGCCATTTTTAACCACATATGCAGCCCAAAATGGGCAAAGATTGAACGAAAGAAAGGGCAAGAGTATAAGACTTGCCAAACTCTACTACCTTCAAGCTGAAAAGCTCGAGGGCGGTAAAGCTGAGGCTATGAAGAAACGCGCGGGGCGTGTTTTTGGGTGTTCAAGTCATATGGAGATGGCCATAGGGTCGGGTGGATATGGCTATTCGCTTTATAGCCACCGTTGCAAAGATCGGTCGTGCACCACTTGCCAACGCGTCCGTGCGTACATACTACAAAATAAAGTGCGCGAAATTACGCCAAAGCTAATAGAGCAAACAAACGCAAAAGATGGGCTAATTTTCGGCACGTTAACTATAAAAAACCCGCCAATTGTTGAATTAAAAGACTATTTAAAAATAATGAGTAAAGCATTTGCTCGTATGTTTAAAAGAAAAGAGTTTAAAATAGGTGTAGGCGGTTTTAGGTGTTTTGAAGTAACACGCGGCGAATCAGGCGCGGATTTTTGCCATCCTCATATTCATTTTTTACTACAAGTTAAAGCGTCATATTTTGCGCGTAATTCTCCATTATATATAAATGCCGATCAGTGGGCGACAGCATGGACTGACTGTTTAAAATTAGAAGTAGAAAAAACGGGGCGCGTTTTTAACGTTGCAGACTATCCGAACGGTAAAGCATTTGTAAAAATTTTACGCGTGCAAGCCCCTGATTACACAAGAGAAAATCGGAAATACGCGACGATTGAAACTCTTCAAAAAGAAGGCGATCAGGTTATAAACTACGTGCTTAAATATACCGCAAAAGAAGATGAAGGGTCGAAAAAAGCATTAGTTAAAAATGATGATTGGTTTTTTGAATATGACAAACAAATAAAAAACATACGCGCTATTTCATTTTTTGGAATTTATAAAACATTAATATCAGAACTGCCACCGCGTGAATATAACGAGAAAGAAATAAGGAAAGATTTAAATAATAATCAGGCTAAATTTTATAGCGTGCTGTGGGATGACGATCATAAATATATTGCAATTGAAACGACAGAAGAAGAAGCGTTAAATAAGAAAAGAACTAACACAATAAACAGCATAAAAACAACGTTGACCGCACAACTTGAAAGTAAAAATTATATTCTGGATATAATGATCGCGGCAATGAACAAAGGCGATTTTTTAACTGTTAATGAAGAAATAAATAATCATAATACCCTTGCGGATCGAATATATAAAACATTTAAAAGAATGGAAAAAGCGGGTGAATTGGTGGAAAGGAAAAGCGGATTTTATCAGCCTTTCCATGATTACACTTTTAAATCTGTAATTTATGAAAAAATGGAAAGTATTTTGAGTGCGGAAGAATTGGAAAATATTAAAAAAGAAATTGAATTAAATATTGAGGTAATAGAAGACAACCCACCATTTTAATATAAATAATTAAGCCCCATATATGGGGCTTTTATTATCTGTTGTTTTTTATCTGTTTAGCGTTATATTCTTCCTCTTTTTTGTTTTTTAACTCCTCCTCTGGATCTCTTAGTGTCATTTCAATAATCCATCTTTTATTATTTTCGTCGCGGTGGCTTATTACCCTTTTTCTCCCTGTTTCTAATTCGATTCCCCTCGGGTGTGTGTGTAATGTCATTTTTCTGATTAAGCTCATTTTCTAACTCCTTATTTATATATTTATTTAATTCTAAATTTTCGGCCTCTTCTTCGTCTGTTTTCATATTTTTGAAAAAATCGGCTTCTGTCATTTTTTGCATCTTTTCCGTTTTGTTTTTTTTGTCATTCCCTCCTTTTAGTTTTAATAGAATATTTCTAAAAAACAATCCTACGCTTTTATTATTTTTTATATTCTCTTCTTTTTGTTCTTGTTGTTGTTTTAACCTCTGGCGCAATTCGGGGTTTTTGTTTTTTTTACGTGCTTTATCTTTTAAATATTTAACTGTCGGCTTGCGTTTAACGGGCTTTTTAGTTGCTAAATGTTTAGCCAATGTTGTTAGTTCTTCTGCTTTTTTAATGTCGTTATTTTCCAGCGCTTCGCGTGCTTTTGCTATTGCTAACTCTTTTTGACGTAAAAAGCTTAAATGTGTAATCGTGTTATTGTGCCCGTTTTCTCTTAAAGTCTTATTTACCAAAAGAGACCACTGTCGCCGCCATATTTCCGCCAAGTCTTTATTATTCCAGCATCGTTCCTTTTTCTTGCTGAATCCCTCATTTTCACATTTACGCATAGTGAGCATAATGTGCGCGTGCGGTTTTTTGTTAATGTCGTGTATCGAGTAATCAGCAATCATTCCTTTATTAACAAAATTATCTTTTAAATACTTTTTTAAAAGTTGCTCATTTTGTTCCGCGCTTAACTCAGCGCATAAAGAAATAATGGCGTACCTGCATAACTGACTGTCTTTTCTGCGTTCTATATTCTCGACTTCCTGCCAGAGGGTTGAACGCTCATAAAAACGAGCGGGCGCATTTTCAGGCAAAATAATACCACTTTTATATAAATCTGTTTTTTTTGTATAGTCAAAAATTAAGCCTG
>NZ_JAERJS010000061.1:0-4357 GCF_018257525.1 Tatumella sp. JGM130
GGTGCTGATACCCAGAGTCGAACTGGGGACCTCACCCTTACCAAGGGTGCGCTCTACCAACTGAGCCATATCAGCACATCTGGAGCGGGCAGCGGGAATCGAACCCGCATCATCAGCTTGGAAGGCTGAGGTAATAGCCATTATACGATGCCCGCATCCTGGAACTCTGCTACCTGATATTTCTGTAGCTTTTGAATAATAAGATGGCTCTCTTATTATTCGAGTCTGCCAGATAAACTGACCGACTTTCGACTGAAACTACCAGTCTACACTCGGGGTGATAATACTGCTTCACCAGGCTTGTGATAGCATTTTGCTTCACATGCTCTCAACCGGAGTTGAGATGGTGGTGGGAGAAGGATTCGAACCTTCGAAGTCTGTGACGGCAGATTTACAGTCTGCTCCCTTTGGCCGCTCGGGAATCCCACCTTAACTTGAATGGTGCCGACTACCGGAATCGAACTGGTGACCTACTGATTACAAGTCAGTTGCTCTACCTACTGAGCTAAGTCGGCATCAAGTTGAGGCGCATAATAGGGGGCTCAGCGTCAGGATGCAACAACAAATTTTAATTTTTTATCTCTTCGCTTACTATTTGTCCAAAACAGGCCTTTTCATGTATTCCCTGTATAAATCACCAACAGACAATGGTGATGTTTTGCTCTCCCGGGGTGTTCCCTGTATAGGGAAATTCATTCCTGCAATGTCCGCGGGGAGATATCTCTGCCGTTATCCGGTGCTATTATTTGCACAAAAATCGCTTTTTTCTGTCTCCGGGTTACTGAGTGATGAAAAATACACCGCTTCCCGTGTTGTTATTTCCTGATAACCCCGTCCACGTCACCCGCTACAGGATAAATTAATTGTCGTTTTTGCCATTTGCTTAAGGTACGGCGCGAAATTATCGTACAGTGACATCTTTTACTTTTTCCTGAGACCGTTCTGGTGTTAACCTCCAGCCTGTTATCTCATTACTACTACATTTCATTACGGTGTTGAAGCCACGTGAATGGCCCCGTTACTTTCACCGAAAATAAATCGGATCACTTTGTTGTCAGATGCCTGAATATGAGTAAAAAAAATTTGTCACTGGCTACCTCCCCCTACCTTCAGTTCACTCGTGAACAATGGGCAACCTTGCGCGACTCGGTGCCTATGACATTAACCGGCCAGGAAATAGCCCGGTTAAAAGGTATAAATGAAGATCTGTCTCTTGAAGAAGTCGCAGAGATCTATTTACCCCTGTCCCGGTTACTCAACTTTTATATCAGTTCAAATCTGCGCCGTCAGGCGGTACTTGAGCAGTTTCTGGGGACCAACGAACAGAAGATTCCTTATATTATCAGCATAGCCGGAAGCGTCGCTGTGGGTAAAAGCACCACTGCCCGTGTCCTGCAGGCATTACTCAGCCGCTGGCCTGAGCACCGCAAAGTTGAACTGATTACTACTGACGGGTTCCTGCATCCCAACGCTGTACTCAAAGAACGTGGTTTAATGAAGCGTAAAGGCTTTCCTGAGTCGTACGATATGCACCGTCTGGTTCGCTTTGTCTCCGATCTCAAGTCCGGAGAACAACAGGTGACTGCGCCGGTATATTCGCATCTTATCTATGATGTAATACCAGAGGGCGACAAGCAGGTATCTCAGCCAGATATTCTTATACTCGAAG
The DNA here is from genome assembly GCF_018257525.1 of Tatumella sp. JGM130. Classification (NCBI taxonomy): domain Bacteria; kingdom Pseudomonadati; phylum Pseudomonadota; class Gammaproteobacteria; order Enterobacterales; family Erwiniaceae; genus Tatumella; species Tatumella sp. JGM130. The sequence continues at coordinate 1,670 of NZ_JAERJS010000061.1, forward strand.
GCTTGAATGTATTACAGAGCGGTATGGATTACGCTCATGATCCTCACCGGGTTTTCGTTTCTGACTTTGTTGATTTTTCTATTTATGTCGATGCGCCGGAACAACTGCTGGAACACTGGTACATTAATCGCTTTTTAAAGTTTCGCGAAGGCGCTTTCGCAGACCCGGATTCTTATTTTCATAACTATGCTAAATTGCCGGAATCAGAAGCAAAAGAAATAGCCGGTAACTTATGGCGGGAAATTAACTGGCAAAATCTGAAGCAGAATATTTTGCCGACCCGTGAACGGGCCAGTCTGATCCTGACAAAAAGTGAAAATCATGCGGTGGATACTATCCGTTTGAGAAAATAGTGGCAGGTAAACGGTCTGTCATCAGCTCAGACCGCTTACCGGAAGACTATTGAGAACGCAGGGAAATCTCACCGCCTACCCAGCTGGTCACTTTGTCGTCTTGCTCAAGCAGTAATCCTCCGCGACTGTCTATCCCTTTGGCAATACCACAGACTTCTCGCTCACCAATAAGCAGTTTCACCGGACGATTGATAAAATTATCCAGGCTGGCCCAGCGCTCAATAAAGGGAGTCAGACCTTCGGTTTCAAATAACTCTAATGCAGAGCGCATTGTATTAATCAGCTCAGCGGTAAGCGCATTACGATCAATATTGATAGCGGCTTCCTGCAAGCTTATCCATTGCTGACTCACCACACTACTGTCAACCTGACGCATCATCAGATTTATTCCTGCGCCAATCACGATATGAGCAACATCACCGGTCTTTCCACTCAGTTCAACTAATATGCCTGCAAGTTTCTTATCATTCAGGTACAAGTCATTTGGCCATTTAACCCTGACATCCTGTGCACCCAGTGATTGTAACGCTTCAGCCATCACGATACCGACAACTAAACTCAGCCCCATTGCTGCCGCGGGTCCCTGTTCCAGCCGCCAGTACATCGACATATATAAATTTGCACCAAAGGGTGAAAACCATTGTCTGCCCCGCCGGCCACGGCCGGACTGCTGGTACTCGGCAATACAGGTATCTCCGGGCGATAAAGTTGTCATTCGCTCCATCAGATACTGATTGGTTGAATCAATTACCGGAAAAACACTGACCTCGCCGCTGCCTGTTACATGCTGCCGTATAGTCTCAGCATCCAGTAACTGCAACGGTGCAGACAGGCAATATCCTTTCCCTGTCACCGTATAAATATCCAGTCCCCAGCTTTTCAGCGTATGAATATGCTGGTTAATCGCAGCCCGGCTCATGCCACAGATATCACCCAATTGCTCTCCCGAGTGAAATTCACCGTCTGAGAGAATAGCTGCAATTTTTAACGGTACAGTATAGTCTTTCATGATATTGCTCCCACTGCATCGCATTCACCCTGAGAATCAATAAACCTCACTTCAGGTTCCAGCCATACATTAAATTTATCACCGACAGTCTGCCGGACATATTTTGCTAATTTGACAATATCCTGTGGAAGGGCATGATCATTATTGATGAGTACCAGTGCCTGTAAACGATGAACTGCAGCACCACCCATTTGATAGCCTTTGAGACCGCACTGATCTATCAGCCAGCCGGCAGCCAGCTTTACCTTACCGTCAGGTTGCGGATAATGAGGTAATGACGGGTAATCAGCCAGTAACTTGCGACTTAGTCCGGCAGTAACCAGAGGATTTTTAAAAAAGCTACCAACATTCCCCTGAATCGCCGGGTCCGGTAATTTACTACTACGCATACGGCATACAGCATCAAATACTTCTGTTGGTGTGACCTGGCCTGCATCCAGGCGAGTCAGCTCTCCATACGTCAGCCTTGGTTGCCATTGTTTACTCAGTCTGAGCCCTACCGCAATAATCGCATAGTCTTCACGGTACTGATGCTTAAAAATACTGTCTCTGTAGCCGAACTGACATTCCTGTGACGTAAGACGAATTTGTTCATCACTGGTCAGACTGATTACATCAACATAATGGCAGACGTCTTTAAATTCCAGGCCGTATGCACCGATATTCTGTATAGGTGCCGAACCTGCAACTCCGGGGATTAATGCCAGATTTTCCAGGCCGGCAATATTCTGCTGCAGACAATACCTGACTAAGTTATGCCAGTTTTCACCGGCACCGACATGCAGATCATAGTAATCATCATGCTCAGAGACTGAGATGCCTTTAATCTGATTCAGTGCAACCACACCATTGAAATCATTAAGAAAAAGGACATTACTCCCCCCCCCCAATAACAGAAACGGTTTACTGGCTAAGCGACTATAAGCCCGGGCTTTGCGCAGTTCTTCTCCGGTCGTTACCGGCAAAATTACATCAGCATTGATCTCAAGACCCAGAGTATTAAAGGGTTTAAGTGAATGATTCTGGCTTAGCATATCCTGACCTTAACAACATAATATGGAAGGTAGTTTACCTGATATGAATAGCAGATTAATGGTTTTCATTGAATGTCGGATGATGAAACCGGATCAGAAATACGCAGACGGGTTTATTCGGGAGAATATAGCAGGATAAGGCGGGTATGCCATAAGAAGGCAGTCATACGGGAAATACATCACAGAGATGCCGTTATTCTGTACAGAAGGATTTTAAAAAACCAGTGCAAAAAGGCCATCCGTCAGGATGGCCTTTTTGTCTTATTGGATGCCTGGCAGTTCCCTACTCTCG
>NZ_JAERJS010000062.1:1309-2790 GCF_018257525.1 Tatumella sp. JGM130
ACCGACGATTTCCGAATGGGGAAACCCGGTGCACTCAGTGCATCATCGCAACATGAATACATAGTGTTGCGAAGCGAACCGGGGGAACTGAAACATCTAAGTACCCCGAGGAAAAGAAATCAACCGAGATTCCCCCAGTAGCGGCGAGCGAACGGGGAGGAGCCCAGAGTCTGAATCAGCATAAGTGTTAATGGAAGCGTCCGGAATGTCGCACGATACAGGGTGAAAGTCCCGTACATGAAAACATCTATGCTGTGAACTCGAAGAGTAGGGCGGGACACGTGGTATCCTGTCTGAATATGGGGGGACCATCCTCCAAGGCTAAATACTCCTGACTGACCGATAGTGAACCAGTACCGTGAGGGAAAGGCGAAAAGAACCCCGGCGAGGGGAGTGAAAAGAACCTGAAACCGTGTACGTACAAGCAGTGGGAGCACCTTTTAGGGTGTGACTGCGTACCTTTTGTATAATGGGTCAGCGACTTATATTCTGTAGCAAGGTTAACCGAATAGGGGAGCCGAAGGGAAACCGAGTCTTAACTGGGCGTTAAGTTGCAGGGTATAGACCCGAAACCCGGTGATCTAGCCATGGGCAGGTTGAAGGTTGGGTAACACTAACTGGAGGACCGAACCGACTAATGTTGAAAAATTAGCGGATGACCTGTGGCTGGGGGTGAAAGGCCAATCAAACCGGGAGATAGCTGGTTCTCCCCGAAAGCTATTTAGGTAGCGCCTCGTGAATTCATCTCCGGGGGTAGAGCACTGTTTCGGCTAGGGGGCCATCCCGGCTTACCAACCCGATGCAAACTGCGAATACCGGAGAATGTTATCACGGGAGACACACGGCGGGTGCTAACGTCCGTCGTGAAGAGGGAAACAACCCAGACCGCCAGCTAAGGTCCCAAAGTCACAGTTAAGTGGGAAACGATGTGGGAAGGCTCAGACAGCCAGGATGTTGGCTTAGAAGCAGCCATCATTTAAAGAAAGCGTAATAGCTCACTGGTCGAGTCGGCCTGCGCGGAAGATGTAACGGGGCTAAACTGTGCACCGAAGCTGCGGCAGCGACACTATGTGTTGTTGGGTAGGGGAGCGTTCTGTAAGCCGTTGAAGGTGGTCTGTGAGGGCTGCTGGAGGTATCAGAAGTGCGAATGCTGACATGAGTAACGATAAAGCGGGTGAAAAGCCCGCTCGCCGGAAGACCAAGGGTTCCTGTCCAACGTTAATCGGGGCAGGGTGAGTCGACCCCTAAGGCGAGGCTGAAAAGCGTAGTCGATGGGAAACAGGTTAATATTCCTGTACTTGGTGTTACTGCGAAGGGGGGACGGAGAAGGCTATGTCATCCGGGCGACGGTTGTCCCGGTTTAAGCGTGTAGGCTGAGATTCCAGGCAAATCCGGAATTTCATACGGCTGAGACGTGATGACGAGGTACTACGGTACTGAAGTGACAAATGCCCTGCTTCCGGGAAAAGCCTCTAAGCTCC
>NZ_JAERJS010000062.1:2885-4309 GCF_018257525.1 Tatumella sp. JGM130
GAGTACGGCTGAGACGTGATGACGAGGTACTACGGTACTGAAGTGACAAATGCCCTGCTTCCGGGAAAAGCCTCTAAGCTCCAGGTAACACGAAATCGTACCCCAAACCGACACAGGTGGTCAGGTAGAGAATACCAAGGCGCTTGAGAGAACTCGGGTGAAGGAACTAGGCAAAATGGTGCCGTAACTTCGGGAGAAGGCACGCTGGCGCGTAGGTGAAGGGACTTGCTCCCGGAGCTGAAGCCAGTCGAAGATACCAGCTGGCTGCAACTGTTTATTAAAAACACAGCACTGTGCAAACACGAAAGTGGACGTATACGGTGTGACGCCTGCCCGGTGCCGGAAGGTTAATTGATGGGGTTATCCGCAAGGAGAAGCTCTTGATCGAAGCCCCGGTAAACGGCGGCCGTAACTATAACGGTCCTAAGGTAGCGAAATTCCTTGTCGGGTAAGTTCCGACCTGCACGAATGGCGTAATGATGGCCAGGCTGTCTCCACCCGAGACTCAGTGAAATTGAAATCGCTGTGAAGATGCAGTGTACCCGCGGCAAGACGGAAAGACCCCGTGAACCTTTACTATAGCTTGACACTGACTATTGAGCCTTGATGTGCAGGATAGGTGGGAGGCTTTGAAGTACGGACGCCAGTTCGTACGGAGCCAACCTTGAAATACCACCCTTTAATGTTTGATAGTCTAACGTAGACCCGTAATCCGGGTTGCGGACAGTGTCTGGTGGGTAGTTTGACTGGGGCGGTCTCCTCCCAAAGAGTAACGGAGGAGCACGAAGGTTAGCTAATCACGGTCGGACATCGTGAGGTTAGTGCAAAGGCATAAGCTAGCTTGACTGCGAGAGTGACGGTTCGAGCAGGTGCGAAAGCAGGTCTTAGTGATCCGGTGGTTCTGAATGGAAGGGCCATCGCTCAACGGATAAAAGGTACTCCGGGGATAACAGGCTGATACCGCCCAAGAGTTCATATCGACGGCGGTGTTTGGCACCTCGATGTCGGCTCATCACATCCTGGGGCTGAAGTAGGTCCCAAGGGTACGGCTGTTCGCCGTTTAAAGTGGTACGCGAGCTGGGTTTAGAACGTCGTGAGACAGTTCGGTCCCTATCTGCCGTGGGCGCTGGAGAATTGAGGGGGGTTGCTCCTAGTACGAGAGGACCGGAGTGAACGCACCACTGGTGTTCGGGTTGTCATGCCAATGGCATTGCCCGGTAGCTAAGTGCGGAAAAGATAAGTGCTGAAAGCATCTAAGCACGAAACTTGCCCCGAGATGAGTTCTCCCTGACTCCTTGAGAGTCCTGAAGGGACGTTGAAGACTACGACGTTGATAGGCCGGATGTGTAAGTGCAGCGATGCATTGAGCTAACCGGTACTAATGACCCGTGAGGCTTAACCTTACAACGCCAGAGGCGTTTTGC
>NZ_JAERJS010000063.1:0-4023 GCF_018257525.1 Tatumella sp. JGM130
ATGGAAACCGTCAGCCCGTTTCCCGGCAGAAAACAGGGTCTGGCAAAAGTGTAGCGGTATTAGGCGCAGCTATTTAGCGCTGTTGTAAGAGTTTACAGAAAAGAATTTATTACCTCTAACGAAATACAATTCCCTGAGAATCTGTTTTTTGAGGATGTTCTGTTTCATGAAAAATGTATATTAAATGCAAAGAAAATTGCTCTTTTAAACAAAACGCTGTTGCTTTATCGCGTAAACAGAGAGGGGCAAACCACCGGCTCCTTCGGAAAGAAAAGGCAGGATATACTGAAGGTTATTGAACTTATCATATCAGATTATTCAAAAATAAGAGTGACTGATGATATCTGGGCTAACCTCATTGGACTTTTAATCAGGATGAATGTTTGGTGCAGTGAAAATTGCGCTTATGAAGATAAAGCCGATTTTGTCAAAAGATCAGTTTCTTTGTTTTCTGAAATCCCCAAAAACGTAATTGAAATTTATATGAAAGAATATTCATACAACGACTGGGAAGCAAAGCTGTGTAAAGCCTTCATAGAAGGAAATGAAAAAGTATTAAATATCAGCGCTGAAGGTGGTTACCCCATTTTTGATAATGTGCAAGAACCATTTCATACATACGAAAATAAAGTTTCCTTAGATTCTATTGATGGGAAAATAGAGCATCTTTTCTCTCAGCAAAAAGAGGGATGGGCACATGACCGCTTTAATGTTTTGAATGCTAAGTTAGAAAGCCTGGTCGCTCTGAATAAAGAATTAAACGAAAAATTAGGGCGTAAGGTTTCAGTTTCAGCGGTCATTAAAAAAATATTTAAGGGATAAGATATGTTAAGAATTGAGTCTTTTGAATCTCTAATGGAAGAGATGAAGTTTTCCTTGGTGGATGAGTCGTTGGCGAAAAATGATTATGACAGATTAATCAGTAGCTACTATGGAAAATCTTGCAATCCATTAATGTTTTTTGAGAATTTACTAATCATTGGCGCCAGATCCGGATTAGAATTTTTAATTGCCAAAAGAGTGAATTGCAACGCTGTTGTTCATATTGTTGAAAATAATAAATCAATTTTAGAAAAAATAAATAAACTTAACCTTGATAATGTTACTGTTTTTTCTTCATTTCATGAATATATAAATTCTGTTGAATCTAAAAAATATGATTACGTCAGAATCGATAAAGTTAATTTTACATTAGATTTGGTGGCTCAGTTATATTCGAAGCATAATATTTCATCAATCTGTGGAGAATTTAATGAAGCTGATTGTAAGCCGCTAACGCTTTACAGGTTGAGCAGGGAAAATTGTGATTCGTTTTTCTTCAACATCAAAGATAAGAATTATAATGTTGCAGGCGTTCGTAAGCGGATTAATCAGCCTGAAGTGTCAGTAGTAGTTGCAGCCTATGGCGTTGAAAATTATTTAGATGAATGTATTTCATCAATAGTACATCAATCTCTTAAACATATTGAAATACTTATTGTTGATGATGGCTCTATAGACGGCACTGGAAAAAAAGCAGACGAATGGCATAACAGATTTCCAGATATAGTGCGAGTAATCCATAAAGAAAATGGCGGATGTGCTTCTGCGCGCCTGGCAGGCATGAAAGAAGCGCAAGGCGAGTATGTCGCATTCGTTGATGGTGATGACTGGGTTGAACAACCAATGTATGAGGATTTGTTCGAGTCTGCTGCGTTGCATAATTCTGAAATAGCGCAATGTGGTTTTTACGAGTTTTTCGCTGATCAAACTAAAAATTACTATTCAACGTCCTGGGGGGCTGATGGTCAGAACGGGACTACCGGATTGGTTAGAGATCCTACAGAATACCTGACGTTAATGCCCTCTATCTGGAGAAGAATTTATAAGACATCTTTTCTGAAAAAACATAGTATTGAATTTCCTGTGCAGATAAGAAGACATGATGATTTGCCATTTGCATTTATGACTATTGCCCGCGCAAAAAGAATAAGTGTAATACCTGATTGCTATTATGCTTACAGGCTTAACCGTCCTGGTCAGGATGTCGGTGCAACAGATGAACGTCTTTTTATTCACTTTGAGATTTTTGAATGGCTTTATGAGCAAGTCAGACCCTGGGCCTCAATGACAATCATGAGTAACATGAGACTTGTCGAAATCGGGACGCATAGCTGGGTTTTAAGTAGATTAGATAATCATTTGAAAAGTGATTATTTAAATAAATCCATATCTGGTATTCGTAAGAGATATAATAATTATGAGTTAGATGATGGCTGGCTAGACAGGCTTAACCAGGCTAGCCGTTAAATCATCAGAGTTGTTATTTGGAAATGAATTTATTGATTATTGCTAATGCACCTTCTAAAGAAATCATTTTTTTATCTTTAGTCTGTGTGTTAGCAATGATTTTGGAAAATAAATGTTTTTTTTCACACGCCATAGCTTTCATATCATTTGATGATGTTGATTTTTCTAAATCTAAAGGAAGTCAATAATCAAGGGCTTCGCTGAGTTTCTCATGGCTTAATATTGACCATTAACCGCCCATATCTGTTACTGACTTATGCTTGTTTCTGTAATATTCATTTTGATATACAGCTATTCCGCTAACTTTAAGCATTGAATAAATTAAGTTAACATGATACCTGGAAGATATGACAAAACTGTTTGGGTTAAAAGGTACGCCATTAATTAATACTTCATGCCCCGTAATAAACTCTATATCAATTCCATTTGCTAAGGCGTTGTTAAATATATCCCTTGAAAATGGGATATTATCTTCCGGTGCTGCTTCGATTATTATTATCTTTTTAATTCCCCTGGATTTTAATTCATTAAATATTTCATCGGTGAATATTTTTTCTATCAGTGACTGACCTTCGAATAAATGGCTTTGCAATGATAGTATTAATGCGGGCTGACTTTTATTTATCCCCAGCATATTTGGTTCATTTAAGGCCAGAAGAGCGTCATCTCCTGTAAAAGAAGCTTCCGGAATAAAATCCTTTGAGGCTTTGTCTCTTACATCTATTATGTCGAGGCTTTTAAAAAGGTTAGCTACATTTTCATCTTCTACGTGTGGATAAAGACCCAGACCAGTTGCATAAACAGGTATTTTATGAATTTGTGAATAAATATATGCTATGCTGAGTAATGCGTAGTTGCCAGGCCAAAGTGAATTTATATAACCGCCACCTATAAAGTGAATCGCATCAAATGTTTCGAAACCTTCAAATTCTGACATTATGTCATCGGTTGATATTGTTAATCCCGTGGCCGCCTTTGCTCGTAAATTATCAAATATATTAAAAAAATTTAATGAGTGAGGTTCAACTGAATAAGCATCTTTTAAAACAATGTCAGGACTGAATCCACTGACTGAGACTTTAGTCTCATTGTTTTTAAGATACCCGGCTATGCAGCAATTTAATATGAATTCGTCTCCAAAATTACCGCCACCAACCGCACCAACTAAATTTATTTTCATAAGTTTTCCTTTTGCTTTTATTTTATCCTACACAATGAAATTAAGAGTTCCAATGCGGATGTATCTTAAATTTTTTATTCGGGATTATAGTTGGTAACCGTGATAACTTTATCTTCTGACAAATGGTTGACTTCTTCATTTTTTGTAATGGAATCAATCCATTGAGAATAAATACGCGACCAGCCTTTTCTGCGCCACCAAACCCGTCGGTGTTGTTGGGAATAATACCCGTCATCTGCGGCTGCACGCGGTCGGTAAGTTTCAGGATAGTTATCACCCCCGTTTTTAACTGAGGCGATGAACCGGATTAGTTCATACGATTAATATGCTGCATCGGTGTAAACGCATTCAGTGGCATATTCGGTCGTTTATGATGATAGAACCATTGCCATTTTGTCGCATATTCCTGCAACTCATTCAATGATGAAAATAGTGGCTGGCTCAGCCAGTTATAGCGTACTGTCAGGCGACAACGCTCAAGGTGAGCATTCTGCGGCGGCGGCAACGCCGATAGGTTCAGCGAGCATCAGGGCTTCATCGCAGAATTCGGGGGG
>NZ_JAERJS010000064.1:0-3904 GCF_018257525.1 Tatumella sp. JGM130
TTGGCGAATACAAAACTAACCACTTTTACCGCCGTTTTCTATTAATTCACGCTAAGGTGCGATGAACCATAAAAAAGCCCGCCGGGCGGCGGGCTTTCCGATAACAGTCTCGATTTACAGGCGATCGATAGCGTTCAGCTCTCTGAATGCCTGCTCTACGCGTTCCACCATTGAACTCTGGGCGGCACGTAACCAGACACGCGGATCATAGTATTTTTTGTTCGGCTTATCGGCACCTTCCGGGTTACCCAACTGCGACTGCAGGTAACCTTCGTTCTTTTTGTAGAACTCAAGAATACCGTGCCAGTTAGCCCACTGGGTATCAGTATCGATGTTCATTTTAATGACACCGTAACCGATAGACTCTTTGATTTCTTCCGGGGTCGAACCTGAACCACCATGGAAGACAAAGTTCAGTGCATTGTGCGGCAGACCATGTTTTTCGCTGACATAGTCCTGAGAATTACGCAGGATTTTTGGTGTCAGCTGAACGTTACCTGGTTTATAAACACCGTGCACGTTACCGAAAGAGGCTGCGATAGTGAAATTCGGGCTGATTGCGCTCAGCTTCTGGTAAGCATAGTCGACATCTTCCGGCTGGGTATACAGAGCCGAGTTATCCAGATGTGAGTTATCGACACCATCTTCTTCACCGCCGGTACAACCCAGTTCAATTTCCAGCGTCATACCCATTTTAGCCATACGGGCCAGGTATTTACTGCTGATTTCAATGTTTTCTTCCAGTGACTGCTCTGACAGGTCAATCATATGGGAAGAGAACAGAGGTTTACCGGTTTTGGCAAAGTGCGCTTCACCGGCATCCAGCAGGCCGTCGATCCACGGCAGCAGTTTTTTCGCGCAATGGTCAGTATGCAGGATCACTGGCACACCATAAGCTTCAGCCATCAGATGCACATGATGGGCACCGGCAATCGCACCCATAATAGATGCGCCCTGCGGTTTGTCAGTTTTATAGCCTTTACCGGCGATAAAAGCAGCACCACCGTTAGAGAACTGAATAATGACCGGGGCTTTTACTTTCGCTGCGGCTTCAAGTACCGCGTTAATTGAGTCACTGCCCACACAGTTTACCGCAGGCAGAGCAAAGTGGTTTTCTTTGGCAACTTTAAAGATTTTCTGAACATCTTCACCAGTAACTACACCGGGTTTTACGAAATCAAAAATTTTAGACATAACATTGTCCTGTTTCGTTGGCCGTATACGGAAGCCCGTCAATCGGGAAAAATCGATGTGGCCTGACGGCCACATCTGCTGCTGAATTACTGTTTTGCGCGCTCTTCCAGCATCGCAACTGCCGGAAGTTTTTTGCCTTCGACAAACTCAAGGAAAGCACCACCGCCGGTGGAAATATAAGAAATTTTATCTTCAAGACCGAACAGGTCGATTGCCGCCAGGGTATCACCGCCGCCTGCCACAGAGAATGCATCGCTGTCAGCGATAGCGTTGGCAACAATTTCAGTTCCTTTACGGAAATTAGGGAATTCGAACACGCCGACCGGACCATTCCACAGGATGGTTTTGGCTTCTTTAAGAATTTTAGCCATCGCCAGGGCAGTTTCGTCACCGAAGTCCATAATTTCTTCGTTATCTTTAATCTCGCTGACGCGCTTAACCGTGGCCGGAGCCGTTTCAGAGAACTCAGTCCCTACACGGGAATCGGTCGGTACCGGGATACCGTACTGGTCGCGCAGTTTTTTCGCTGCATCGACAAACTCAGGCTCGTACAGTGATTTACCCACTTTGTTGTCGATAGCCACAAATGTATTCGCAATACCGCCACCGACAATCACCGTGTCGGCAATGTTAACCAGTGATTGTAATACATCAAATTTGGTCGAGACTTTTGAACCACCGACCACTGCAACCATCGGCCGGGCCGGATTACTCATTGCTTTACCCAGCGCTTCCAGCTCTGCAGACAGTAACGGGCCGGCACAGGCGATAGGGGCAAATTTACCCACCCCGTGGGTCGAGGCCTGGGCACGGTGTGCCGTACCAAAAGCATCCATCACAAACACATCACAGAGTTCGGCATATTTTTTCGACAGGGTTTCGTCGTCTTTTTTCTCACCTTTGTTAAAACGGACGTTCTCCAGAACGACCAGTTCACCAGGCTGAACTTCAACCCCGTCCAGATAATCTTTAGCCAGTTTTACGCTGGTGTCGCCCAGTTTATCTTTCAGGTAGTTAACCACAGGCAGCAGGGAGAATTCTTCGTTGTATTCACCTTCGGTCGGACGTCCCAGGTGAGAGGTAACCATGACTTTAGCCCCCTGTTTCAGGGCAGATTCAATCGTTGGCAATGATGCACGAATACGGGCATCAGACGTTACTTTCCCGTCTTTTACCGGCACATTAAGATCGGCACGAATCAGTACACGTTTACCCGCAAGATCCAGATCGGTCATTTTAATCACAGACATGGTGAATCCTCTCGTTAACTCTCATAAGTTTTGCCAGGCGCTATCACGCCTTACCTGAAATTACCTGCAGACATTGCTAACGTAGTATCCAGCATCCGGTTAGCAAAGCCCCATTCGTTATCGCACCATACCAGGGTTTTCACCAGGTGCTTACCACTGACCCGCGTCTGGGTGCCATCGACAATAGCACTGTGGGGATCATGGTTAAAATCAACCGACACTAACGGTAATTCCGTGTAATCGACTATACCACGAAATATCCCCTGCGCAGCGTTGTGCAACACTTCGTTAACCCGTGCTGCTGTCACCGGTGTTTCCAGCGTAACACTCAGATCGATGGCCGTCACATTGATTACCGGTACCCGTACCGCGATGGCTTCAAAGCGATCGGCAAACTTCGGCAGTATCCTTGTGATCCCGGCCGCCAGCCGGGTATCGACCGGAATAATCGACTGACTGGCCGCACGGGTACGGCGTAAGTCGTCATGATACGCATCCAGCACCTGCTGGTCGTGCATCGATGAATGAATAGTGGTTACCGTACCCGATACGATACTGAAAGCATCATCCAGTAATTTAATCACCGGGATAATACAATTTGTGGTACAGGAAGCATTAGAGACAATCCGGTCTTCGGCTTTCAACTGCTGATGGTTGACACCGTAAACCACGGTTGCGTCCAGATCGTTGCCTCCCGGATGAGAAAACAGCACTTTTTTTGCCCCGGCCGCCAGATGCGCTTCACCGTCGGCCCGGCTGCCATATTTACCGGTACAGTCCAGCACAATATCAATATCCAGTTCACGCCACGGCAGCCCTGAAATCTGTGGCTGGTGCAGTAAGCGAATGCTGTCACGGCCTACTTTCAGTACTTCATCTTCCAGCCGTACCTCATAGGCAAAACGACCATGGCTGGTGTCATACTTCAGTAAATGGGCGATACCCTGGCTGTCGGCCAGTTCATTAATCGCCACCACGGAAATATCCGTATGTCTGCCAGTTTCATACAAGGCCCGTAATACGCCACGGCCAATACGCCCAAAACCATTTATCGCAATTCTGATGGTCATTTTACCCGGATTACCCTTACCTGCCGTGACGTTAACCGTGATTCACGTCACTGCTGTCAGTTTAACTACCACTGCATTGTCGGTTCATTCGCCGTTGCAATCGCTCAACTGAAACGCTTCAGCTGAGAATAGTTCATGGCATGCGGCACGGGAATGACTGAGATCAACTGCAATTCTAATAATTAGATCAGCTTCACATTTTTAGCCACCGATTGTGCATAAAAAGCACAGTCAGCCTTTAGTGTAGCTAAAAAAAAACAGCATGACAGAACGCTGCCATGCTGTGATATTTAACCGATCGTCAGACTACCGTTTACAGCAGGGCGCTGGCTTTAGCCACCACATTGTCAACCGTAAAACCGAACTCAGCAAATAACTGCTCTGCCGGGG
>NZ_JAERJS010000065.1:0-3843 GCF_018257525.1 Tatumella sp. JGM130
GGCCACATCATGAAACTGTCACCGGAAGAATCGGAGGTCTTGTCACGCCATCCGGAAAGGTATAGGGATATCGAAGCCCAGAATCTCATCCGGATGACAGAACGTGAACGCAGTGAATGGCTGACCAGACAACGGATTGTTATGGGGTGCATGGAAGCACGCACCGCCGCCAAAAACGGAGAGCCACACCCGCGCCTGAATCAGATGATGCCGCGTTATCAGCAACGAATTAGGTGCATGGAAACATCTGTCAGGCCACCTGAGCCGGCATGGATTACCGAGAGGAAGCGGAAGCAGAACGCCGAGGGCTGGCAGCGCTCCTGGCAGGAGAATGGGCAGCAGCAGGCAACATTCCCGACAGCCAACACGTCAGGACGTGGCGGCTTCGGTGACTAATTCACCCACCCTCTCCTGCAGGGAGGGTTATCTGTTGGAGAGGAATATATGATTACTGAGCAGAGGCGGCAGGAGTTGATATCGCACGGCAATGAACTAAAGGAAAGGATTGAGGACTTCGGACACAAAAGCGACTTTGAGTTAATGACGTTGCAGTTAGTAGAAATCGCCCTGGCTTCACTTACGGCAGAGCCAACTTACAGCAGGTATCGATTGACTCCAAAGGGAAGCAATCCAGAGACAGAGCCCAGTTCTTGGTTCCCCGGAGACGGTAAAGCATTTGGAAAAAGTCACGACGTTGAGGTTAATTATTTATTTACCGCCCCGCCGGTACCGGTGATTAAGTTTCCTGAATATCAAAAATTACTGGACCATCCTGTGGTTAAAAGTCGGTGGAACCAATGCATCGATGAAGTGAAGCGCCTCAACGGCCTGGGGGAGTGATGAAAATACCTATTCCCGGACGGGGAGGCGGTTGGTGGCTGGCAATTTCATGGCAGAAAAAATCAAAGTGGCGTTACTTTTCCTTCTGGCATGATGGCCCAATGCGTTCTATCTGGCTGGGACATTTATGCATTGAGTGGTGGTGGCGATGAAGAAAGTCACCTCTCGCATACTGGCAGGTAACTATCCTGCTTTCATTAAACGAATAGCGTTCCGCATTGCTCTGTGGGATGCGTACAGGAGGAAGTGATGGATACGCCAGTACTAGATATGTGCTGCGGTTCTCGAATGTTCTGGTTTAATAAATCTGATGCGCGGGCAATATTTTGCGATATCCGAGCAGAAAAACACACCCTATGCGATGGACGCGCACTAAACATATCCCCAGACATTATTGCCGATTTTCGTAACCTTCCTTTCCCTGATAATTCATTCGCTCAAGTCGTTTTTGACCCACCCCACCTTGTTCGGGCTGGTGAAAATGGATGGATGCGGAAAAAATACGGGGCGCTGGATAAGGATAACTGGCAGCAGGATATTGCTGACGGATTTCGTGAAGCTTTCCGGGTGCTCCGGCCACACGGTACGTTGATTTTCAAATGGAATGAAACACAGGTTCCAGTGAAGCAAGTCATCGCCCTTACCGACCAGGTTCCGACTATCTGGCAACGCACCGGTAAAGGGGATAAAACGCACTGGATTATATTCCTCAAGGAGCAACCTGCATGATACTCCTCGGATACGTCATCCTCATTATCTCCGGTAACCAGGCAACTCCCCTCACTGAACATATCTCCCCCACCGAAACACAATGCCAAGCCATCATCAACCGACTGCATGAGCGGCGGCCGGCGGCTGAGTTATTGTGTGGTGAAGTAGAAAGGAATAAATCATGACCCACGCAGACCCACTCGACCAGGCATCAGAACTGGAACATCAGCAGTTACAGGTAGCAATGGCTAACCGCCCACGACCGAAGCCATTCACCGGAAAGTGCTATAACTGTGGCGACATGATCGACAAAGGCCACTATTGCGATGCCGACTGCCGCGAAGATGCCGAGAAGCAAGAACGCGCCGAGATGTTTAAGCGCCACTAATTCCACCCACTAGACCACCCTATTCCCGCACCGGTCACCGGCGGCATCGTCGTGCCTGCGGGTTGGGTAAAGGAGAGCTTATGAGTCTAGATTGCGTACCCCTATCGACGTACTGCAAAAACACCGGAGAGTCGATCGACGCTATTAACAAACGGATACAAAGGAAAATCTGGCAGGTAGGTATCCACGTATTAAAAGTGGATGGCGTACAGGAACGCTGGGTTGATCTTGAAGAGGTAAACAGATGGGCAAGAAAGAGCCGGGACCCGCTTTACCGCGGGGTGTAACAATTCGTCGGCATCAGACTGGCAATACTATTCAGCTCACATTCACTTTTAAGGGTGTTCTATGCAGGGAGCCTCTTTCGGGGTTGGAGGCTAGTCCAAGGAACATTAAATACGCTGAGCGGCTTCTGGGGGAGATACAAAACAAAATATCACTGGGCTCCTTCCTTTACAGTGACTATTTCCCGAAATCTAGGAAGATAGCTACCTTCGGGGAAGTGAAGAAAACAAAAACGGTTGCCGAATATCTGAATGAATACATCACAATATGTAGCAACAGGAAATTATCACCCTCGACTATTGATGGTTATAAAAAGTGCATTACATCGCTTTCAGCGCTACACCCACTTCCAGTAACTGAGCTGACAGCAGGTGTAATGAAGACGTGGATAAGCAACAAGGATGCCAAGCTGAAAACCATCAGGAACCTGCTTTCTTTTTTACGTAGCGCTTTAGATGAAGCGGTCACTGATGGGCTTATAGAATTGAACCCTGTATCGCTAGTGACAGCCTCGCGCTATCGCCCAAAACAGACGCATGAGGAGACAGACGACTATGTAGTTGATCCATTCACTCCGCAGGAGGCTAAGGCCATTTTTGCGGCCTGTATTTACGATCAGTGGCGATTTCTCTTCCAGTTCGCGATTCATACGGGGCTAAGAAGCTCAGAGCTATGTGCATTACGCTGGCAGGATATCGACTTGGTGCACAACACCGTCCATGTTCAAAAGGCTAGTGTCATCGGCGTGATAAAAGGAACGAAAACTGCCGCTGGAACACGTAAGGTCGAGCTGGATGAAGTTGCGATTGCGTCCCTTGCTGGTATGCGCCCATATACTTATATGCGAAGTGAATACGTATTTGAGGACCCAAAAACCATGGAGCCATGGAGTGGATCGGCGGCAATACGCAAAAAAGCCTGGGTTCCGGCACTCCGCAGGGGAAGAGTCAGATACAGAAACCCATATCAAACCAGACACACATTCGCGACCAGGCATATCAGTGTCGGTGTGAATCTCTACTGGCTATCCGGGCAAATGGGGCATAAAGGGCCCGAGATGCTTTTCAGGCACTATGGGTCTTACCTGAAAGACTATGACGGAAACACCACAAAGCAATCTAGCCACCTGACTGTTGTGGGAGGGAATAACTAAGGTAGACGCCAGTAAATCAACACGCACAAAGACAGCAACATGACGTCGGATGGACGACAAAATGCACTTTAAATGCACGTGAAAATAATTTTTATTAAAATACCCTTTAAAATCAGTCACAAACTACACTTTGTGACGCGGGTTCAACTCCCGCCAGCCCACCAATCATGATTGGACAGTGACCGGACAACGCGAGAGAAATCAAGCATCTAGCCACTGTACCCGGACACCGACCAGACGGTAAAGGGACATGAAAGGATACGTAAAAGAGCCGCGGCTCCTGAACGTAAGAAAAAGCCCTAGACTTCGGTCCGGGGCTTTTTTGTATCCGTCGAAAGGACGCTGTCTGGCGCAGGACAAAAGTAGAAGTAGTTTACCCTTCTGCGAAGCCCTCAGTGTCAGCATAGTTGTCACCCCCTCTGAAAAATCAATCTGAGGGCATGGAGTGACAGATGAAACGTATTTC
>NZ_JAERJS010000066.1:0-3106 GCF_018257525.1 Tatumella sp. JGM130
GAAATACGTTTCATCTGTCACTCCATGCCCTCAGATTGATTTTTCAGAGGGGGTGACAACTATGCTGACACTGAGGGATATTCCCCGGCGAGGAGCGATTCTCTGCCAGAAGCTGAAGACGATTTGGACAGGGAGCCAATGGTCAATGACGACAGAAAATTCGTTCCCGGACGCTGCCAGATAAATAAAGAAACGAAACGATAACACCATTAATCCCTTAAGCCGAAGGTCCCTGTTATAGTTTTTTCTTCTTTAATATCCTTCATATCATGACGGGCATCTCTTTTCAGTCAAATTACAATCCGGTTAATATTGCATCAGTTACCCCCTGACGCTGACAAGGAAAAGCAAATGGATCGTCAATACAACAATGGACTGACCGCAGAACAACGGCTTTCAGCCACAGTGCAATCCCTGTTTACGGCGGAAGCACCGGCCACAATCACTGAGGCAGCGCGTGTGCTTATCGCTGGCCCGCAGGCATATTGCTGCCCGCATGCGGTTAAGACGGTTTACCCGGCCGGCAATTGTCCGGATAACGGCGATAAGTTTATCAGCCCCCTGTGCAACAGGCCGCGGATTGTCGGTCGCTGGAGAGCATCGATACCGGAGAATTGCCTGCCACCCTGTAAGGTGGCGTAATGGGAAACCGTTCGAACTGTTATGGCCGGGGAACCGCACTGGAGGGTGATAAAACCACCACCGGTGCTGTGTGTATCGCCTCCATGTCCAATGATACTGAACACGGACGCAGGGTGGTTCGTGTCGGGGACAAAACCACCCCCTGTCCTGTATGCGGTGAGGCAGGGGTTATCGTCTCCGGTGAACCCCGTGATACCAATCATGGAAAAATAGCAGCGGTGGATGGTTCAGTTGTGCGCTGTGGCTGCCCGTCAGGGTCTAACCGGATTATCGCGCCGGCAGGACAATGGGTTGGCAGGGGCCCGGACCCTTCTGTTGCAGCCCTTGCGGCACTGGTTGCTGAACGTCAGGCCGCAGCAGAAGAAAGAACTAAACAACTGGCTGAAGAACGTGACCGCAATCGTGTGTTTGCCAAATCTTGCCTGCGGGGTGAAGGTTGTAATGATGCCGGGGAAGAGCAGGAACCCCATACTCATTTTGCGGCGATGGCATTTTATCAGGCCGTTCCCCCTGCTGATCCAGCTTCCGATACTGATGTTCCCCAACATGCTCAGACCGCCAGGAAAAACAAACCTGCTGAAGATATTCCACAGCCGAAAAAGCGAAGCGCCCTGTATAAATGGTGGTTCGGTAATTATGAAGAAGTGGAATACCAGCGGGCAACAGCCGCAGCGACAAGTGCTGCTAATGTTCAGACGGCTGTTGAAGGAGCCAGTGTTCTTACCCTGATTGGTGGAAATGCCATTACATCAGGAACGTGGGCGGTAAAACTGGGTGAGTTAGCACGCGGAGTTGGAAGAATAGCGGCCAGCGGCCCCGGTGCTCCCATCGCGGCAGTCGTGTTGGGAATGATGCCCGGCAGACTCAATGACGGTGAACAGGACTTTATTGACCGGATACGTCTGGAACAGATGCGTGAAGCACCGACGCGTGTGCGTTATACGTGGGAACAGGATGATAAAGGCAATCCTGTTCCTCATGGCTGGCATACGCCACCGGGTAAAGACAGGGTGCGTGTGCGCAAAATGGAGTGGGACAGCAGCCGGAAAGCGTATACATTCACCACAGAGGAAGATCCGCGCATCACCATCATCTGGACGCCCGACAGTTCAGGTGTCAATGCGCCTTCAGATACAGGCAACCGGCACCCGGTAAGGATACCTAACCCGGTAGTAGTTGATCCGCTGCCGGAAAATATCCGCATTGAGGCGACAACCACTCAGGCACCGGAGGAGAAGAATTTTGCGGATTATATTCTTATTCTGCCAGTGTCGGATATTCCGCCGATTTATGTATATCTTAGTCAGGGATGTTCAGGTATTCCTGATAAAGATCATGATTATCATCCAGCCCCGGAAACGAGCGAAATTGGTATTCCAGGTCTCAGACAGGCCAAGAAAAAAACACCTAAACAAGGTGGGGGTGGACTTAGAGAGCGCTGGGTTGATGCTAAAGGTAGGAGGATTTACGAATGGGATTCTCAGCACGGTGAGCTTGAGGAATACAGGGCAAGCGATGGTGAGCATTTAGGGTCTGTAGATTATAAAACAGGTAAGCAGTTAAAACCTGCAGTTAAAGGCCGAAATATTAAAAGATACCTTTGAGGTGAAAGATGGGACTGAAATTAACATTAGAATGGTTTGATAAAACAGATGAGATTTTGATCAATAAAGAGACCTCTGCAGATTTAGGTCAGGATGGGAGTCTAATCAAAAAATTTAATTTACCATTTGATGGAAGAATATATGACGGCGGATTCGATGTATTAAGTTCGTGGAAGAACGATTTACAACCATTATTTTCACACCACATTGATTTCGATAAATATGACTACCAGCTGGTATTTAAACGAGATATATAAAATAATATAGGTTTTCTATTAAAATCCGCGGACCCAACAAGAAAGGTGGAAAAATGACGATAGCGTATACTATTGATGTATATAGTAAAGTGGATGAGACGTTGCTTCTTGAAATTGAAATCCCAGAGAATAAACTGTCAGATGTAGCTGAAATTATGGGATGGAGTTAAGAGGATAAAAAGGAATTTTCATTAGGAATTGGTGTTTATAATATTAATGAAAGCCAAGCGATTAAATTAGAGAACTTACTATGTAAAAAATTCTATTCCTCTGATAACTCTCTACAGATTTCAGGCGGCAGTGTCTAATACATTACAAATATCTCTGAAGCAGCACGAAATACCTTGGGAGGGATTACCGCTGATGATTGCAGGTCGTGAAGGAGAAGAGATGCCGGAGGCGTTCCTGCCACCCTGTAAGGTGGCGTAATGGGAAACCGTTCGAACTGTTATGGCCGGGGAACCCCTCAGTGTCAGCATAGTTGTCACCCCCTCTGAAAAATCAATCTGAGGGCATGGAGTGACAGATGAAACGTATTTCACCGGAACGTAAGGCTGCAACACTGGCAAAACTGTTACCGCCTTACAATATGACTGTGGCAGC
>NZ_JAERJS010000067.1:0-2956 GCF_018257525.1 Tatumella sp. JGM130
TCACCAACGACTGACTTTGCTTTAGCGCGGATTTCTTCAATCAGCCGGTCGGTGTAATCACCACTGATAAACGCCGCCTCCAGTTCACCCGCCGTCTTTGGCAGTGCATACAGCTGTAACTCTGTGCTTTCCATAATCCTCTCCTGAATGTGGTCATATAACCGCCCACTCAGTGAATGGACGCTTGTATAACAGGCATAAAAAAGCCCTCCACGAATGAAGGGCTGACATCAGAATGCTTTTAAAATGATGCTTTAGTGCCTTTTTTACGGGCTTAATTACCCCTACCCCTAGTCTTGATATATAAATAAAACTGATTGTTTGTATATTAACCTAATAATATGAGGGTATAGCTATGGCGTGTGATATATATCTGCATTGCCCGCAATGTGGTAGTCAAAGCCTTGTGTTTCCAGCCGGTTTTGACTCCAGTAATGGGTATGATGGCGTCACCTGTGGCGGTTGCGGCAGAGCTCTCACTGATGAAGATGTTACAGTTCAGGGCGAACAGACAATAAACAATGTTGTTGACGACATGCTGAACAATGGTTGGATGCGAGAGTAAGCTGAAACAATAAATCAGGCTTACGAATACATAGTTGGAGCCTGATTTTAATTGATGATTTTTTGTTATGTTTTTTTGTGTGGTGAATGGACAGGGGAGCTAGGTGTAATAATTGCTTAGTGGTGCTCTCCATAGTTATCGGCCGAGCGGGAGAGTTGTATAGTCATTTTCATCTATTCGGAGTCCATATACCAATGCTCTACATTTAGATATGCTCTCTTTGGTTGTGGGTTGCGTGCATCAAAAAAACGTCCTTCACTTGAGTCCCAGCTGGCAATCCGTGGTGTTTCATTACCGATTTCAACTACGTAGAATTCATTACTATCTCTTAAGTTACTAGGAGAGTTGATACTAATGTGTTGCCAATTCATCATGACTCATCTTAAGGGTAATCAATTAAACACCAAAGTAAAACTCCGACAAAAGTTGCCCAGGTTAATACTTCTAGCGTATTGATAATAAAGTTAAACTTTCCTTTATATGGCATATCAAATCCAATAATAAAGACTACATAGTAAAAATATCCACGCCAGATCACCTTTGTATTCATCAGTGAAACATGCGTTTTTAGCCCTGACTAAAGTGAAGCATAGGACTGACGTTTGGCATGTAATTTTTGTGTTGTAAATTTAAGCCATTCAGCCTTTTTATAAAAGTAAAAATAATGTTTTGTATGTTTTTGATACACTTTTGACTAAGGTGTGTTTGTAATAATTGGCAATCAGTAAGATTACTAACGAGCAGTACATGTCAGGTGGTTTTTTTGAGCTCGGTATCCGGCTGAGTAAATAGCGACATCTGGCATACACTGCGATACCTGCTCCGGACGGTTACGCCAGTTAGGTGCTTTCAGTGCCCGATCAACCTGATCTACCGGCTTCAACTGCATAGCCTCTGCTGATTTACGGGCGTTGAATTCTGCCATGCGGCGTCTGTTTCTGTTCATTGGAATGTCCTCTGTAAATTTATTCCTGCTCCCGTTTCCAGAAGCAGGGTAAATCAACAGATACCACTGTCCGCAGTGGCCACGCTCATACCCTTGAGGTTGCGTCGCTTCATTGCCGCTAATAACCGGTGTACGTTTGGCCAGCGTACTGCTCTACCGGAGCTTGTTTTGATATAAGAATCTTGACCCGTTACTACACAGGCTCGCGTAACTTCGCGACTCAGGGCAGTATCATAACTGCTGTATTGCCTTTCGGCTGCGGTCTAACCGCGTTAATTCACCATTTCTGGCCTCCTTAATGGTTAAACTTTTACCTGTGTATTCACAGGAACCTTGTTTTTAAATAGCAGCCTGACGTCATGTCCGGCGCGGTACGCAATCCGTTTACCGCATCGATGTTTCGTTTCGATGGAATAAATATACAAAACGTATCCATTACATGCAATACAAAATGTATACTTAATTCGGGTATAAATACGATATGTTTGTTTTTAAAGGTTATTTATTTTTCACAGACGAAAAAATCCCGCCCTGTGAATGGCGGGACGAGATGGGAGGTTAGATTTAATTGTTATTTTTTCATATTGATAGTGCTGAGTAATTGAATCTGACTTGACTACCCACTTACCTTTTACTTAGAGACCGTTTACAGATTACTTGACCATCGCTAACTAAAATTGGTGTATAGCTAACATCTCATGATGAAGTTGATCTGAATGACAGTTGTGTGCCAAAAGCAGACATAACTGACTTATCGGATGAATCAATCAAAGCCAAGCTGCTATTTTTTGTGATCCTGTTTTTGATTCGCTTTTTTCGCCGCACTTAAACCAGAAGTAGCCTTAAGGCCTGAGGGGTCTTTTTTATTTCATCAAGATAGTTGTAGCCCTTGGTTAATTTAAGCCGCCTGTATTTCCCGTTCCGGATTCAACGTTACCGGACCTTCCTGCGGCTAGCTTCTCGCTTACCTGACCAGCGTTCAGGGTGGGCTTATCTCGCACTCCGGTACAGTTTATCACGCTGTTTCAGGAGCACATGGTCTTCTTCGCGATATCGCTCTGATTGCGTCACATAGCGTATGCCGTTGTGACGGACCACCGGGTAAATTTTTCTACCCAACGACGGGCATCCGACAGTGTTCTTAACCCTGATGGCTGCCACTGCGGTACATACTTCAGCGTCCGGAACAGTGACTCTGCATACGCATTATCGTTACTCACCCGCGGACGGCTGTGGAACGGCGTGATATTCAGTTCGTGCAGTTTCATCTGCAGCATCTGTGATTTCATGGCTGCTCCGTTATCTGCGTGCAGTAACAGCGGATACCGCCAGCAGCCTGTTCACCGCTTTCTGTTTCATACACTTCATACCTAAATAGCTGCGCCAAATAGTAGATCACTTTAAGGGAACTCAGCCCGGATTGTGCGATCTGATCAATCGCCAAA
>NZ_JAERJS010000068.1:0-2889 GCF_018257525.1 Tatumella sp. JGM130
TTAAACGGTACCGGCCTGAGGGCTTCCGGTCTGCCGTCACGTGGTGTTTTCTGCCAGCGACGCCAGGTGCGCAGACTCAGCTGTACTTCCCGGCAGGCAATAACAAGCCGGGCACCTGAGCTGACAGCTTCATTAATCCACACAATAAACTGTTGTCGCTCATTGTACGGCGTCAGTCTTCCCCGCCGGTTTCCCCGTAGTAATCCGTAAGCTTTTTTCGCAGTACCAGTATGGCTGCCGCCTCCGCCAGGGCTTTTTCTTTGCGTACCAGCTCTTTTTTCAGCTGTTTAATTTCTTTCTGGCTCTGTTTCAGGGCGGCTTTATCATTAGGGTTTTCAGTCTGCATAAAACCCTGTTTCCACTGAATAATCTGTTCCGGATAAAGGCCTTTTTTACGGCAGTATTCTGCCACTTCAGCCTCGGAAAGCATGGCAGTTTCGACTATCACAGCAAAGCGCGCTTCTGCTGACCACTAGTCTGTTGTTTTCTCTGCACCGGGCACCGGTTTCCCCTCTGATTTAGCCTGATTACGCCAGTTATACAGGGTAGCTTCGGATATTCCTTCTATCTGTGCAACGGCTGCCACGGCCATATTGTAAGGCGGTAACAGTTTTGCCAGTGTTGCAGCCTTACGCTCCGGTGAAATACGTTTCATGTGTCACTCCATGCCCTCAGATTGATTTTTCAGAGGGGGTGACAACTATGCTGACACTGAGGGGTAAGACCGTGCTGTTGGCTGACTTCAATGAACAAACGCTGCAGAACGCAGCTCAACAGCTAAGCGATTCGGGCTACCATGTTGAAACCCATTCAGTGGATGTTGCGTCCCGTCCTTCTGTTGAGGCGCTGGCCGCTTATGCTGCTTCCCTCGGCAACGTGATTCAGGTTGTTAATACCGCAGGCTTGTCACCAAATATGGCGCCGGTTGATAAAGTACTGGAAGTCGATTTATACGGCGCTGCCGTGGTGTTCGAAGAGTTTGAAAATGTCATTTCTCTGGGCGGTGCAGGTCTGATCATCTCTAGCATGGCAGGGCATATGATGCCAGCCTTAACGCCTGAGCAGGATCATGCGTTGGCCTACACGCCAACGGAAGATTTACTCAGTCTGCCATTCCTACAACCTGAAGCCGTTCCTAACACTCTGGTGGCTTACATGCTTGCTAAGCGAGCAAACCATCTTCGCGTGCAAGCTTCAGCGATGACGTGGGGCGATAAAGGTGCGCGGGTTAACTCCATCAGTCCTGGTATCATCGTCACGCCGCTGGCACTGCATGAACTTAACTCAGAAATTGGTGATATTTACCGTGCAATGGTCGATGCATCGCCAGTAAAACGTATGTCAACGCCTGAAGAAATTGCAGTAACCGCATCGTTCTTACTCGGCCCTGATGCCAGATTCATTACGGGCAGTGATTTGCTTATCGATGGCGGCGTGATTGCTGCGATGCGTGCGGGTAAATTACAGACTCCGAGCTAATGCTTATTCATTAAGTGAAAATTTAAGGGAGAATTAATCTCCCTTAAAATAAAATGTCAAATAATTAAGAACATCCTTGTTCTCTGCGCTGCGGGATCATTGGCCAGAGTTACTACTCAATATTTAATTGTGAGTTCTAAATAATTACCTACCGAACTGAACCATGACAATCATAGCACCAACTCACAGTGACGAAAAAACGCGATAAAAGCCATGTCCGTAGGCTCACTGTCATGCTGAGGGAGACGGTTATATTATCGTCATTTTCTTTAATCGGAATAGTTTCGAGGTCTTCCTCGTTTCTTTTCTAGATGAGTAATACATTCGCCACGTCCGAAGGTACGTGCTCCTTGTGGTAGTACCAACCGCACAGCTGTATCAACCTTAGTAATATAGGTAATTGCCTTTTGCAATGCATAGCGTTTTTCATGGTTGGCATAATGAATATCACCTATACCTGATTGAGCATAATTACTGGCTATTGCATTACAGTTAAAATACAATCCCTGACCACTTGTAATCTCATTCTTCCAGAATTCCCCAATACGCCGTGCCAGCATGATATCCCCCCGAACTTTGCTTCCGTCAAAGAAAAAACAGGTGTGATAGTGAAAGCCTTTGCGCTGTCCATACTCAAGCTTCCAGAGATATCCCAGACAATTTTCAAACAATGGATGTACATGTATCCGTTTAAATAAACACTTACGGTGTGCCCGGATCATTGCAGTTGAAATAGTTTTATTTCTGATAATATCCTTTTGGTAGGATAAATCAACGCGGACTACCAGTAAACGGGAATAATGCTCAAATAGATGATCCACATAAGCGAGAGAACCCTTCAGATTTTTACTGGCTGCTCTCTGGAAATTACGTATCTGTCGCTTATGGGAGGTTGATTGAGCCTCTTCCCGGAACTGTCTCAGTATACGATTTATTACTGTAGCGTCCGTCGCAGCGAATTCAGTTATACTGTGGAATTTCAGGACTGAACTGAATAGTCGTATCGTGGGATGCAACTGTTGAAACTCACTTATACTCCTTCCCAGTAAAGTTAATCCACTGATGGCTTCTTTGAAAAAATATCCCGTTCTATTGTATCTCCCCGTATGAGTTAATTTCAACACCCCAGTTTCAGAAAATAGCATTTTATTTAAAACTGAAAGTAACCGACGCTGTATTTGTACGACGTCAAGATCATCGGTAATAATTAGCGTAGCATCACTATCCATAGCATGCATGCTACTTGATTCGATATCCAGGTAACTATCCATGATTATCCAGGCCTGTGTTTTTCGGTGGTCAGTACTGATTGTTGGCATATTTTCGTCATTTTCTGGTAATGATCCCAATTTATTGATAGTGATTTATTGTCATGTAGTACCCGATGACTTTGTCATGCAGTTCAACTGA
>NZ_JAERJS010000069.1:0-2628 GCF_018257525.1 Tatumella sp. JGM130
CATGGTGCCCCTGAATACTTTGGATCTTTATAGTATGCGTAATTCATAGCGCCAACAACGTTATTCCCGCAGGCACTACGATACTTATGTATTCTACTATAGTGGAAAAAATGTGCAGCATATTCTCCACCAGTCCCTAAGTATCGTAGATCAGCGAACCAGCTAGCTAGCGAATTTGAGCCCACATGCTCACCGCTTTTTTTATCGACTATCAACCATTCTATACTTAAATTATTAGCTGATTGTTCAGTAACATGGCTTAGGAAAATTTCGTTATTTATGGCTTTTTGATATAGTGCCTGATATGTCACTATTGGGTACTCATCCCCTGCGAAAAATGCAATGTAATCGGATTCTTCACCAGTGAAGTACACATATTTATTTATGCAGTGATCATTCAGGCATAGGAAACTACCCTCGCATGCCCACTTACTGTCACAAGCAACAAAGTCTTGGGCTGAGTAAATTACAGTTGTCATTATAATTATCTTATAGAACAGTTAGTTGGGTTATACATTACTGATAGATGATTTTCTATAAGAAAAGATAAAACTATCTAGTAAGTGTTTTAGCTCTGGTAAAAACATATCTTTTAATAAAATTCAGGCATAAAAAACCTAATGCCCCCGTGGTGGGTATATAAAAAACACGGGGAGCGTAGCGACCATCGGTCAGCTCTTTTCTTGTGTCTCTCACCCTGCAAAAGGTTTGATTGTGTGGGAGCAGTGTCAGACGTTGGCAATCACACTGTTCCGCTTACTGCTGCCTTAGATGCTCGTTTTATCAGGTGCCAGTTATCGTACTGCGAGACGGGGTAGAGCCTAACTCTTTCGCGGTTAAGTTACGTATCCACCAATTGCCTGTTTATCCTGCCGGAGTCCGGGGCGTAGACCTGAGCGTCTAAGGTGCAGATATGATTTTAATGTCGTTGAATGGTATTAAGCTGGTAGTGACATGGCTAGCCAGCCCTGCTAAGATTTGATTGTCTAGGTCTAATCTGTAGCAGGTATCTGCGAGAATTAGAGTACTAAAGCCCTGTGATTCTGTCACGGGGCTTTTGTACATTTAGCGCCCGAGAATCAAAAACATCCCTTTCGAATGCCCTTAACGCTCGCCGCAGAAGCAAACTTGTTTGCGCCGAGGAAGCGGAATTTTATAACTCCCGTTAATGTTTCTGCTTACGCACGGCATTGGTATTTTTTCTATCCCTTGACCCTCATCAGCTCCGTGATTAAGCAGCCCAGCACCGACCCTGCTATGCAGAACATCGTCATCAGTACGATATCGAGCAGCCTGTTGCGTCGTAAAACTTTTAGCCGGCTTTCCATCTCAGAGACCAGCCTGTTCTGCGCGTTAATCAGCTGGTCCATCAGTTTGGTATGTCGTGACTGAAAATTACTGATCCGTTCTTCGGCTTTGCTTACGTCTGTTTGCAGTTCAGCGAGCTTTTCTTTTGCCGAATCCACAACACTTTCCTCTTGGCTGTGTGCCAGTGTCTTGCGCACAAATTCGGTCAGTGTCTTGTGTTCATGGTCAGCACGAGCTTCGAGTTTCCGTTTCAGTTCTGGGCTGATACGTAGGCTCAGGATGGCTGTCTTCTCTGTCATGGATGTTTACGCTGTAATTCATACGGTATACGCCTTATACCATCAGGGTTGCGGACGTAAAGTGGCTGATTTTCTGTAAACACGAGAAACGTGCCCGTAAAAAAGTGAGGCACGTTACCGATGTTTACACGGGGGAAATCCCCCGTTACAAATCGTCCGCGCCAAAGGGTGCCCCTTTGAAACCCAAAACCGGTAAGGCCTGATAGATCCGGAGGACTAAATTACGGGACAGGATATAGTTTGTAGCACCGCCACCACGGTGACGGACTCCAAACACCTGGTCATGGCTGCGCCCCGACACCCTGCCAACGCCTCACGAACCGGCAATAAATTGCCCGCCCGTTCACCGTTTTGTAATTGATGATCGTGCCTGCTTTTAGGCTGTTGATTCTCTTTGCGGGACGAAATCAGGCATCAGTCATGCAGATGCATAACGATTCATAGGCTCAGAATTCATCTGTGCCATTCTGAGACGTTTTGAGGGGGTAAGACGTAGTATTTTAGGGATTACGCCTCAGAATGGCTCTGAGGGCGTTTGAGCGGTGCGCGTAAGAGGGCGTTATGGTAAATGCAGGTGATGTATAAACCATGATGTGGGCGGTAATTCCCGATCGTTCACCGCAGCCAGTTTCAGAAAAAGGGAGTACAACGCCCTGCAAGGACGTTGTTATAACGTGCTTAAGAGTCTAAGCATTGATACCGCCGAAGATACTGTCACTTTAGGTGCTGAGTCAGATGGAGTAGTCTTTAGGGCTGGCAAAGGGGTTCTCCGATCTTCTGCTGGTGACCGTTTAGCAACGATTGGTAACTCGATAATGGCATTTTCGCGATTGTCGCTCATATCCAATTCGCCTAATCGACTGATTAGTACATCTCTGTACATGTGGTGGTTATTATCAACTGAATTGTTGATAGGGTGTTTAGGGTTCCATGATTTTAAGGTGCATGGTGCCCCTGAATACTTTGGATCTTTATAGTATGCGTAATTCATAGCGCCAACAACGTTATTCCCGCAGGCACT
>NZ_JAERJS010000006.1:0-151801 GCF_018257525.1 Tatumella sp. JGM130
CTGGAGCGGGAAACGAGACTCGAACTCGCGACCCCGACCTTGGCAAGGTCGTGCTCTACCAACTGAGCTATTCCCGCGCCGGTAACGTATAAAATTCTTCATCGTTACGGGGTGCGAATTATACGAGAATAATTTCCCTGCGCAAGCCCCGCAGATGATATTTTTCGTCTATCCGTGCTGACTGCTGGTTTAATCGGCAAATTGCTGAGTAATCCGCCTGTTTTCAGAGTTTAAGAAAATTTTCGCGGTAATAACGCAGCTCAGCCACCGATTCACGGATATCGTCCAGTGCCTGGTGGGTCCCTGTCTTTTTAAAACCCGGCAGAATTTCAGGTTTCCAGCGCCGCGCCAGCTCTTTTAATGTGCTGACATCAATAGCGCGATAATGGAACCATGCTTCAAGTTCCGGCATATATTTATATAAAAAACGGCGGTCCTGGCCGATACTGTTACCGCAAATAGGTGAAGCGTTCGCCGGTACCCACTGCTTCAAAAACTCCAGTGTTGCCAGCTCAGCAGCACGGTCATCGTGATTGCTGTTTCTGACACGTTCAACCAGCCCGCTCCCCGTATGGGTACGGACATTCCAGTCATCCATCAGGGCAAGCTGCTCATCTGACTGACGGACCGCAATAACCGGCCCTTCCGCCAGAATATTCAGGTCAGCATCGGTGACCAGGGTAGCAATTTCAATTATCCGATCCCGTTCCGGATCCAGTCCGGTCATTTCGAGATCGATCCAAATCAGGTTATTTTCCCTTGCTGTTGCCATGCTTATCTCTCACCGTTGCTAAAATCGTCTATTGATGACTATTAATGGTATCATAGCCGTTTTGTACCGTCGGGCGAAGTCCGGCACAACATGAGAGGAAGTGTGAGCAAAAATAAACTGTCAAAAGGTCAGCAACGCCGTGTCAATGCTAACCATCAGCGACGCCTGAAGCCACGTGTTGAGAAAGCGGAGCCGGATGACAGCCTTTTTGGTGAACCGCAGGAAGGTATCGTCATCAGTCGCCTGGGGATGCATGCCGACGTGGAAGACCACCAGGGAAATACCCTGCGCTGTAATCTTCGCCGTACTCTCCGTTCACTGGTCACCGGCGACCGTGTGGTCTGGCGTGCGCCGAAAAGCGGTACGGGGAAAGGTATTGTCGAAGCAGTACATGAAAGGACTTCGGTACTTAACCGTCCCGATTATTATGACGGCCTGAAACCTGTTGCCGCGAATATTGACCAGATAGTCATTGTGTCGGCTATCCTGCCAGAATTATCGCTGAATATTATTGACCGTTACCTGATTGCCTGCGAAACCCTGAATATCGCGCCATTACTGGTGCTCAACAAGACCGATTTACTGGACGAAGAAGCACGTCATTTTGTTGACCAGCAAATGGATATCTACCGCAATATCGGTTATCAGGTACTGATGGTATCCAGCCATAACCAGCAGGGGTTACAGCCTTTAGAGCAAGCGCTCACTGACAGAATCAGTATTTTTGCCGGACAGTCCGGCGTCGGGAAATCCAGCTTACTGAATACCTTGCTGGGACTGACAGTGGCTGGTGAAAATGAAATCCTGACCAACGAAGTCTCTGATAATTCAGGTCTGGGGCAACATACCACCACCGCAGCACGATTGTATCATTTTCCGAAAGGCGGCGACGTTATTGACTCGCCGGGAGTCCGGGAGTTTGGTCTCTGGCACCTCGATGCAGAACAAGTCACCCGCGGATTCGTCGAATTCGCTGACTATATTGGTCACTGTAAATTCCGTGACTGTAAACATGATACAGATCCGGGCTGTGCTATCCGCCAGGCAGTAGAAGACGGCAAAATTAATGAAATCCGCTTCGACAGCTATCACCGGATTCTGGAAAGTATGGCTTCAGTGAAAGTCAGAAAAAATTTTTCTGTCAGTGAGGACTGACTGACATAGCGGCGGGTTTCGCCATCTCATTAAGGCATCGCTCGCGTTCGCCTTTTTTATTTTAAACGTCGTGATTACGCCAGGAGGCAAAATGCTGGAACGAATCAAACTTGGCATTAACGCAATTTTACCCAAAAAACAGTTAACCGAACTGGCCGGGTGGGCAGCAAGCCGTCGCGGTGGCTGGCTGACCCGTACTCTGATTGATATTTTTGTCTGGTATTACAAAGTTGATATGTCAGAGGCTGCACAGAAGAACACCTCTGCCTACCCGACATTTAATGATTTCTTTGTCCGCCCCCTTAAAGAAGGTGCGCGGCCTGTCGATAATAACCCGAACCACCTGATTCAGCCCGCCGATGGTGCTGTGAGTCAGGCCGGACGGATTGAAGAAGACCAGATTTTTCAGGCCAAAGGCCATTATTACTCTCTGCAAGCCTTACTGGCGGGTAACGACACGCGGGCTGCCGACTTCCTGAACGGCCAGTTTATTACGACCTACCTTGCTCCGCGCGACTATCACCGTGTTCATATGCCATGTAATGGTATTTTACGAGAGATGGTCTATGTCCCCGGCGATCTGTACTCGGTTAACCCGTTAACTGCACGCAATATCCCGAATCTGTTTGCCCGTAACGAGCGGGTTATCTGTTATTTCGATACAGACTTTGGCCCTATGGCTCAGATTCTGGTCGGTGCCACCATTGTCGGCAGTATCGAAACTGTCTGGGCAGGAACGATTACTCCGCCACGCGAAGGTGTGATCAAACGCTGGCATTATCCGGCAGCGGATGCTGAAGGCGCCGTAGTGCTACTGAAAGGCGACGAGATGGGCCGCTTTAAACTGGGCTCTACGGTAATTAACTTGTTTGCCCGCAATAAAGTTATCTTCAGTGAGTCTCTGGAAGCCGAAACGAAAACCCGTCTCGGCCAGCCACTGGCTACCCCGTATACGGATATCAGCACCGACAGCACTGTCACAGGATAAACCGGAGAACGATAACGTGCGCGCGATTGTGGTTTTACTGCTGGGATTAACGCTCAGTTTTTCACTGTATGCGGCCTCTGTTCCTGATGCAACACAGCTAAAACAGGCACTGGAAGAGGCCAGAAGCGCTAAAATCAGTGCCGCCCAGACCGAGCAGGTACAGTTATTACAGGCTGCACTTGAGTCTATCGATCAGCGCACGGCGTCTCTTGAACAGGCTCGTCAGTATCAGTCTGTTATTGATAATTTCCCTAAACTGTCTAAACAACTGAGGCAGCAAATTGCCTCAGTCACAGATAACCCTAAAACCGTTAACCCGTCGCTTAATAGCAGTGACCTGGAACAGGAAATCCTGCGGGCCAGTAGCCAGTTACTGGAAGAAGGCCGTCAGGCTCAGCAGGAACAGGATCGGGCACGGGAAATCAGCGACTCGTTAACCCAGCTGCCTCAGCAGCAAACAGAAGCCCGCCGAGCTCTGGCTGACAGTGATCGCCGTATCCAGGGTCAGCAAACTGCGGCGACCCGGCTGGGACAGGCCAGAGTCTGGGCCAGAGAGGCCGGAAATGCAGCCAGTAAAGCGCGGGTAAATGAGCTGGAGCTGGCACAGTTGTCTGCCAGTAACCGTCAGGAACTTGCCCGCCTGCGGGCCGAGCTCCACCAGAAAACGATGTCACAACTGGATGCCTATCTGCAGGCATTGCGTAATCAGCTAAATAATCAGCGTCAGCAGGAAGCCCAGCAGGCGCTGGAGCGTACCGAGCAGTTAGCAGAGAACAGCGGCGAACTTCCGCCGGGGATCAGCGAACAGTTCAATATTAACCGTGATCTTTCAGCGGACCTCAATCAGCAGGCCCAGCGTATGGATCTGGTGACCTCCCAGCAGCGGCTGGCGGCTAACCAGACATTACAGGTTCGTCAGGCCCTCAGCACGTTACGTGAACAGTCACAATGGCTGGGAGAGTCCAATTTACTGGGAGAAGCATTGCGGGCACAGGTGGCCCGTTTACCGGAAGTGCCTAAGTCGCAACAGATTGACAGTGAAATGGGAGAGTTACGGGTTCAGCGTCTCCACTATGAAGATCTGCTTAATCGTCAGGCAAGTCTGCATTCACTGACCCAGGAAAACGGTACAGCACTGACCAGTGAGCAGGTAAAGATTCTTGACGCCCAGTTAAAAACCCAGCGGGAATTACTCAATTCACTGATTTCGGGATGTGATTCGCTGATCCTTGAAATTACCAAGCTGAAAGTAGCTAACACACAGCTACAGGATGCTCTGAACGATGTCAAAGATGCCACCCATCGTTATCTGTTCTGGACCGCTGATGTCGGCCCGGTCACTCTGCATTATCCGGTGCAGGTTGCCCAGGACTTATCCCGGTTGCTGTCACTGGATACCTTTGGCCAGCTGGGTAAGGCCTTTATGATGATGTTCACTGCCAGGGAGTCGATTATTCCGGTGGTGGGCGCATTATTCCTGGTGGCGATAAGTCTCAGTTCCCGCCGCCATTACCGGGCCTTTCTGGCGCGCGCGGCCTCTAAAGTCGGTAAAGTAACACTGGACAGTTTCAGTCTGACTGTACGTACGGTGTTCTGGTCGATTCTGGTCGCCCTGCCCCTGCCGGTGCTATGGGCTGCGCTCGGTTACGGCCTGCAACATGCCTGGCCCTATCCTATCGCGGTCGCCATTGGCGACGGGGTAACCGCAACCCTGCCGGTATTATGGGCATTTATGATCAGTGCATCGTTTGCCCGGCCTCACGGGCTGTTTATTGCTCATTTCCGCTGGCCGCAGGCCAGTGTGGCCAGAGCAATGCGCTACTATTCGCTGACCGTCGGGGTCATTGTCCCTTTGATCATGGTGCTGATTACTTTCGATAATCTGGATGACAGACAGTTTTCTGCTTCACTCGGCCGCCTGAGCTTTATTCTTATCTGTATCGCCCTGACTGTCGTCACTAATGCCCTGAAACGGGCCGGCCTGCCGCTTTATTTTGACAGGCAGGGCAACAGCGACAATATGACTAACACCCTGCTGTGGGATGTCATGATGGCTATCCCGCCTATCGCAGCACTGGCATCCTGTGTCGGTTATCTGGCAACAGCGCAGGCCCTGCTTGCCCGGCTGGAAAGTTCACTGGGCATCTGGTTTGTACTGCTGGTGATTTATCATATTATCCGTCGCTGGATGCTGATTCAGCGACGCAGAATTGAATTCGACCGTGCACGGCAAAAACGTGCCGATATGCTGGCCAGCCGTGCCCGCAGCGGAGAAGAAGAAAAGGAACACCACGGTTCTGCCACAGAAGCGCCTGACATTGAAGAGCCGGTGGTGGATCTTGATACCATCAGTGCGCAATCACTGCGGCTGGTACGTTCTCTGCTTACCCTGGTCGCTCTGGTATCCCTGATTCTGCTGTGGTCAGAACTGCATTCGGCATTCTCTTTTCTGGAAAATATTCCGTTATGGGATGCCGGTTCAGGGACTGCCGCCGGTGAAACTATTCAGTCTGTGACTCTCGGGGCGGTACTGATTGCCATTCTGGTACTGATTATCACCCTGCAGCTGGTGCGGAATATGCCGGCCCTGCTGGAACTGGCAATATTACAACATCTCAGCCTGACCCCGGGGACCGGATATGCTATTACCACCCTGACCAAATATCTGTTAATGATCATCGGGGTAATGACAGCATTTTCTATGCTGGGAATAGACTGGGCAAAACTGCAATGGCTGGTCGCCGCCTTAGGTGTCGGGCTGGGCTTCGGACTACAGGAGATTTTTGCAAACTTTATTTCCGGCCTGATTATTTTGTTCGAAAAACCGATCCGCATCGGCGATACCGTAACTATCCGTGAACTGACCGGCACCATTTCCCGCATCAATACCCGGGCAACCACCATCACAGACTGGGATCGTAAAGAGATTATTGTGCCAAACCGGGCATTTATTACCGAACAGTTTGTGAACTGGTCATTGTCCGATGCTGTTACCCGTGTGGTTCTGACCATTCCGGCCCCTGCTCACGTTAACAGTGAACTGGTCACCCGGGTGCTGAAACAGGCAGCTGAACGCTGCAGTTACGTACTCAGTACCCCACCGCCGGAGGCCTTTCTGGTCGATCTTCAGCAAGGGATACAGTTATTTGAATTGCGTATTTATGCGGCCGAAATGGGGCACCGCATGCCATTACGTCATGAGCTTCATCAGTTAATTTTGCATGGTTTCGCGCAAAACGACATTGAGATGCCCTTCCCGCCATTCCAGGTGCGGATGGAAAAGGTCGGCAGTGCATTACCGGGCAGCCAGGGAACACCTGCGACCAAAACTTATAAATCAGGCGGACTATAAATTCGGGGAGAGTTACTGGCCCGGAAGAATTCAGGGCCAGTGGCTGTCAGCAGCGATCAACAGGGAAAGCGATCACCTCACTCAGCGATGTGGCTTTCAGTGCCAGCATAATCAGGCGGTCGACCCCCAGCGCAACTCCGGAACAATCGGGCATGCCATACTCAAGGGCTGCCAGCAAAAACTGATCTATCGGTTGTTCAGGCAGTCCCCGCGCGACACGACGCCGGTTGTCCTGCTCAAAACGCTGCCGCTGCTCATCGCCGTTAGTCAGTTCACGAAAGCCATTTGCCAGTTCGATGCCTTTGTAATAGACCTCAAAACGCTCAGCAACACGGTGGTCTTCGGTACTGATTTCGGCCAGTGAGGCCTGTGATGCCGGGAAGTGGTACACAAATGCCGGTTTATCCTGACCAATATGGGGTTCAACACCCAGCATAAATAACAGCTGCAATAGGGTGTCAATATCATCTTCAGATGCGGCTAAATCACCGGCTCCCAGGCTAGCAGCCACCGCCACTAACGCATCTTTATCCGCAGACAACGGATCAATGTTCAGGCAACGAATAAATGCCTGCTGATAAGACAGTGTTTCGCCACTGTCACATTCCAGAATCTGCTGCAGAAGATCATCCACTTCATTCATCAGCCGGTACATATCATAGTGCGGACGGTACCATTCCAGCATGGTGAATTCAGGATTATGATGCCGGCCGGCTTCTTCGTTACGGAAACTGCGGTTCATCTGATATATAGGGCCACTGCCGGCGGCCAGTAACCGCTTCATATGATATTCAGGGCTGGTCATAAGCCACAGGTCACGGCCCTCAGAGGCCCCCGGGCCGACAAACCGGGTACGGAAAGGCACCAGATGAATATCGGTCACCGTTGCCTGGCTCATGGCTGGAGTATCTACTTCAAGGACACCGCGATCTGCAAAAAAACGCCGGATATCCGCCAGAATAGCCGCACGTTTAAGTAGATTAGCTACCGGGGCGCTGGGTTGCCAGGTTGCGGTTTCGTTCATCTGTAGTACTCCTGATCTGACAAAAGGGAGGCAGTCTACATGCATGCAACTTAAACGACAAACAATCTTGTCCTATGACCGGTCTGAATACAGGACAAAAAAGGTGACAGCCGCTCACCCAGCGACCAGCCAGCCGCAGGCCTCCGCCAGCCAGTAAAATTGCTCCGTGAGAGCATAAAGAGAATACAGGGATATTCTGTCAGCGGAGCGACATAACAACCGGCATCCGTCGAAGATGAACTGATAGCCTGTCAATCCGGCAGTAAAACAGCAGACAACACAGCAGCCATCAGGTGCGCTTTGTCCGCGTTTTATTCAGCGACTCTGGAGATAGCATTACCGAGGTGCGAAACATCCTCACCAAAACCATGAAAGGTATTACATCCGCTCAGGACTGATGTCAGTAAACAGAGTAACAGGATCTGCAGGCTGCGTTTTTTCATTTTCTTCAATCCGTCATGCAGGCGCACCGCTGCGATGCGATGCGCCTGACAGACTTACTTAACGCGTGATACGTATTCGCCGGAACGGGTGTCAACTCTAATGACTTCACCAATCTGAACGAATAATGGTACTTTGACTACCGCACCGGTTGTCAGGGTTGCAGGTTTACCACCGGTACCGGCAGTATCACCTTTCAGGCCGGGATCGGTCTGGGTAATTTCTGCTTCGATAAAGTTCGGCGGAGTGATAGCGATCGGGTTACCGTTCCACAGAGTAACGATACATTCTGCCTGATCCTGCAGCCATTTACCGTTTTCGCCTACAGCTTTCTCATCCGCAGCCAGCTGTTCGAAGGTATTGTTATTCATGAAGTGCCAGAACTCACCGTCGTTGTACAGATAAGTCAGAGTCACATCAACAACATCCGCACCTTCAGCAGAGTCAGTAGACTTGAACGTTTTTTCGATCAGTTTACCGGTCAGCAGACGACGCATTTTTACACGGGCAAAAGCCTGACCTTTACCAGGTTTAACAAACTCACTCGCTTCGATGGCATAAGGTTCGCCATCAAACATAATTTTAAGACCGTTACGAAAATCGTTGCTAGAATATGTTGCCATGAAGGCCCTCGACATATGGATACTGGACTAAGCCAAAAAAATGGCAAACATTGTAACCCTAAATACCCCCTCCAGAGAAGATTGGTTGCATCAACTTGCGGAAGTTGTCACCGAACCTGATGAATTACTGAAACTTTTAAATCTGGAACACCTGCCGGCACTGAGTGCCGGAGCCGATGCACGCCGGTTATTTGCCTTACGGGTACCGCGTGCTTTTATCCGGCGGATGGAAAAAGGCAATCCGGATGATCCGTTATTACGCCAGGTACTGACTCTGCAGGAAGAGTTTATTGTCACCCCCGGCTACAGTACCGATCCGCTGGAAGAGCAGCAAAGCGCGGTCCCCGGCGTACTGCATAAGTACCGTAACCGGGCGTTATTACTGGTCAAGGGCGGCTGCGCGGTGAACTGCCGTTATTGTTTCCGCCGCCATTTCCCTTATCAGGATAATCAGGGAAATAAGCGAAACTGGCGCGCTGCGCTGGACTATATTCGCCAGCATCCGGAACTGGATGAAATTATTTTTTCCGGCGGTGACCCGTTGATGGCCAAAGATCATGAACTGGACTGGCTGATCAGCGAACTGGAGTCAATACCGCATATTCGCCGGCTAAGGATCCACAGCAGGCTGCCGGTCGTTATTCCGGCACGGATTACTGATGGCCTGTGTCAGCGTCTGACCGGCACAAGGCTGCAGGTCATTATGGTGACCCATATTAACCATGCCAATGAGATAGACCAGCCACTGAAAGATGCCATGGGTCTGCTGAAAAAAGCAGGTGTGACCCTGCTGAATCAAAGCGTGTTATTACGCAGGGTGAACGATGATGCCGGGACGCTGGCGGCGCTGAGTAACGCCCTGTTTGACTCCGGCATTTTGCCCTATTATCTGCACGTATTAGATAAAGTTCAGGGCGCTGCACATTTTTATGTCTCTGATGATCAAGCACGACAAATCATGCGCCAGTTGCTGACGCAAGTATCAGGCTATATGGTGCCAAAACTGGCCCGGGAAATCGGCGGGGAGCCAAGCAAAACCCCCCTGGATTTACAACTAAGACAAAACTGAAAGAGAATATTTACTGATCAAACGCAGCTAAACTGCGTCATAAAACCTCTATTATCCCCGCCACGGCTTGTCCGGGGCTGTCAATTGCCCGGACAACGTTGTTTTGTTGCGCCTGTCCGGCACAACGCGAAAAACGATATCTAAGGATAATTTATGAAAAGAACAGTAACTGCCCTGAGCCTGACCTTAGTTTCTCTGCTGACGATTAATGCTGCCAGTGCCGCAGAAAGTTGTGCTGATAAGCGCGCTTCTATCGAGAAAGAAATCAGCTATGCGCGCCAGCATAACAACACCTTTAAACTGGCGGGGCTGCAGAAAGCACTCGATGAAGTGAATACCCATTGTACTGCCGCATCAGTGCGTAACGATGCACAGCAGGCGGTGAGAAAGGCCGAAAAGAAACTGAGCGAAAAACAGAATGATTTGCGGGAAGCTGAACAGGATTTGAACCAGGCCATTGCCCGTGACAACAAAAGCAAAATTAATAAATATCAGGAAAAAGTGACTGAGAAAAAACAGGACCTCGAGAAACTGACCCGCCATCTTGATCAGCTGAATAGTGAACTGAACTCACTGAAATAATACTACTGCGACAGACAGAGGCCCTGCTTCCGTCTGTCCCTGTCGGTGCGCGGGGAAAGTCCCCGCCACTACCGCGACTATTCAGACAGTGTTACGGGCATTTATAAATCTGTCCCGACATTTTTGTCGCCACCGGCACAAAACTGGAGACAATCGACAGTCCCGGGGTGCTGGCACCATAGATCACATTACCGCCCATTTCGGCCGCTTTATTACGCAAGTCATTTGCCGCACCGCGCATGGAACTGCCCCCCTCAGCCCCCTGACCTGATAACCAGTTACTTTGTTCCCCGATGGCATTACCGAGGAATTTACACTGTGCAGAAGGCTGCTCATCGACAAAACGGACACTCTGACCACTGGACGTCAACTGATTACCGGCAGAACTACATCCCGTCAACATTGCAGCAGCCAGAAACAGCCCTGCAGAGATTTTTAAACGCATATTCTTCCTCATTATTTTCGTTATGCCAGAACCGACAACCATGGCAGCATTTAACCAGAGAGAGGGAAATATAATCCGCAATAGTGTTTTACACCATAGCGTCTGACAAATTAAAAAACCAGCCACATAATGCACTGGCACACAATCTCCGTCTGATACGGAGCCTGACTGTTATAACACAAGTTTATGACGAAAAAAAAAGACCCGGATCCAAAGGATACCGGGTCTGCGGATGAACAATGAAACAATCAGACAGCAGCAATGCCCTGACCGACTGCGGTTGTACTTACCCGCAGGTAAGTACAGCCGGTATTACATCATGCCGCCCATGCCGCCCATGCCACCCATACCGCCGGCAGCACCTAAGTCAGCTTTGTCTTCTTTCGCCAGGTCAGTCACCATGCACTCGGTAGTGATCATCAGACCAGCAACAGATGCAGCATACTGCAGCGCTGAACGGGTAACTTTGGTCGGATCCAGGATACCGAAGTCGATCATGTTACCGTACTCTTCGGTTGCTGCGTTGTAACCGAAGTTACCTTCACCGTTCTTCACTTTGTCAGCCACAACAGAAGGTTCTTCACCGGCGTTGTCGACGATCTGACGCAGCGGAGCTTCCATCGCACGCAGTGCCACGCGGATACCCACGTTCTGGTCTTCGTTCTGACCAGTCAGCTCTGCAATCTGTGCAGCGACACGTACCAGAGCAACACCACCACCGGCAACCACGCCTTCTTCAACTGCTGCACGGGTTGCGTGCAGAGCATCTTCAACGCGGGCTTTTTTCTCTTTCATTTCAACTTCAGTCGCTGCGCCGACTTTCAGCACGGCAACACCACCGGCCAGTTTCGCTACGCGCTCCTGCAGTTTTTCTTTGTCATAATCAGACGTTGCTTCTTCGATCTGCTGACGGATCTGAGTCACACGACCCTTGATTGCAGATTCGTCACCGATACCATCAATGATAGTGGTGGTGTCTTTGCTGATAACAACACGTTTAGCCTGACCCAGATCTTCCAGGGCAGCTTTTTCCAGCTCCATACCGATCTCTTCAGAGATAACAGTGCCACCGGTCAGGATAGCGATATCCTGCAGCATTGCTTTACGACGGTCACCGAAGCCTGGTGCTTTAACCGCAGCAACTTTCACGATACCACGCATGGTGTTAACAACCAGAGTTGCCAGCGCTTCACCTTCAACATCTTCTGCAATGATCAGCAGGGGTTTGCTTGCTTTAGCAACCGCTTCCAGTACTGGCAGCAGCTCACGGATGTTAGAGATTTTCTTATCCGCTAACAGGATGAAAGGCTGTTCCAGTTCAACGGCACCGGTTTCCGGTTTGTTGATGAAGTAAGGAGACAGGTAACCACGGTCGAACTGCATACCTTCAACCACGTCCAGCTCGTCCTGCAGACCGGTACCTTCTTCAACGGTGATAACACCTTCTTTACCGACTTTTTCCATCGCCTGAGCAATCAGAGTACCGACAGACTCGTCAGAGTTTGCAGAGATAGTACCTACCTGAGCAACGGCTTTAGAATCAGAACAAGGAACAGACAGGGCTTTCAGTTTTTCAACTGCAGCAACGACAGCTTTATCGATACCACGTTTCAGGTCCATCGGG
The DNA here is from genome assembly GCF_018257525.1 of Tatumella sp. JGM130. Taxonomy (NCBI): domain Bacteria; kingdom Pseudomonadati; phylum Pseudomonadota; class Gammaproteobacteria; order Enterobacterales; family Erwiniaceae; genus Tatumella; species Tatumella sp. JGM130. Next base: position 12,076 of record NZ_JAERJS010000006.1, read on the forward strand.
TTCATACCCGCAGCAACTGCTTTCAGACCTTCGTTAACGATAGACTGAGCCAGAACGGTCGCAGTGGTAGTACCATCACCGGCCGCGTCGTTAGCTTTAGAAGCAACTTCTTTAACCATCTGTGCACCCATGTTTTCGAACTTGTCTTCCAGCTCGATTTCACGCGCAACAGAAACACCATCTTTAGTGATGGTCGGTGCACCAAAAGATTTATCCAGCACAACGTTACGGCCTTTCGGGCCCAGGGTAACTTTTACTGCATCTGCCAGTACGTTAACACCACGCAGCATTTTCACCCGCGCGTCATTACCAAATTTTACGTCTTTAGCTGCCATTTGAGATATTCCTTAAATTTAGTTCGTTGGTGGAATAGATTGCCGGATTACTCGGTTACCACGGCCAGGATGTCGTTTTCTGAAATGATCAGCACTTCCTGGTTATCAATTTTCTCAGTTTTAGCGCCGTAACCTTCGTTGAAAATAACGACATCACCCACTTTCACGTCCAGTGGTTTAACTTCGCCGCTTTCAAGAATGCGGCCATTGCCTACGGCCAGCACTTCACCACGGGTAGATTTCCCCGCAGCAGAACCGGTCAGAACGATGCCGCCAGCAGATTTAGCTTCTACTTCTTTACGCTTGACGATAACGCGATCGTGCAATGGACGAATAGTCATTTTGATAGCTCTCCTTTGAAATGCCCAGTCACTGGTTTATTTAGGTTGAATACCGGCCGTTCAGGCATCGGCTTCATGCAACCAGAGATAGGGTCAGGGGAAGAACCTTTCAAGGGTAAAAAAAATAATTTTTTTAATTTGGATAACAATCACTGTTTCCCATGAGATTGCAGAACAGTCTGCCGCATTATGGGCATAACTGGCCTTCGGGACACCATAAAATGCTGAATTTATCTGTAACCGTAACAAAAAGGGCGGCATTCCGCCGCCCCCGAAAAAACCGTTCAAATCCAGCCCCCCCACCTGCGGGACCAAAGCCAGAGCCTAACGGTTATCTGAAGAGTGATCATCTTTATGTTCGATCACATGCTGGTTTTTACGTTCAAACTCGCCTTCAACGGTAAAACCGCCGTCATTCGCCGCCGCTCCTCCGCCGCGCCAGACTTTCAGGTAAGGCATCACTTTGAGGGTCAGATGTTTTTGTACCGGCGGCAACAACAGCAACAATCCCAGGAAATCAGTAAAGAAGCCCGGCAGGACCAGTAAAAATCCGGCAATGATTAATGACACACTTTTGGTCATTTCGGCGGCCGGATTTTCGTGACGGGCCAGCTTCTCCTGTAACAACATAAAATTCTTCACGCCCTGATTTTTCACCAGCGAAATGCCGATAGCAGAGGTAAAGATCACCAGTATCAGCGTCAGTAATACACCAATAACATGGGCTACCTGGATAAACAGTGAAATTTCTACCCAGGCAAGCAGGAAAAAGAAAATAAACGGTAACCAGCGCACGGCGGTCTCCTGTAAGTAACGCCCGTGCTACAGCAGGGCTGAAAAATCAATAACATCCTCAGGATGATAGTTTGATAGATGGGTATAACAAAAAGTGATTTCAACCATTGCCGGTAAATTCGTTATAACTAACTCTCCGTGAGTCTGTACGCTTTACCGGCCTGCAGTCATTTACAGCCGGCGGCTGTTTTTAGCGGTTATGTTATAAACAAGTGACTATAAAGTGATCTGTGTTGCTTATTTTTTCTGTAAACAGAATATCATCGTGCGGATGAACTGATATACAGATAAAATTCCGGTATCAGTGGTACACAATAAATACTCACACTCTCTGCGGCACACAGCTTTAGTAAGAAAGCACAATAAGAAGGTTATCATGGTTAACAACATTCGTATCGAAGAAGACCTGCTCGGTATGCGCGAGGTTCCGGCGGATGCTTATTATGGAATTCACACGCTACGCGCAATAGAAAATTTCTATATCAGTAGCAGTAAAATCAGTGACATACCAGAGTTTGTTCGCGGCATGGTGATGGTGAAAAAAGCAGCAGCCATGGCTAACAGGGATCTGCAGACCATCCCGCGTCATATTGCAGAAACACTGATTAAAGCCTGTGATGAAGTACTGAATAACGGTACCTGTATGGACCAGTTCCCGGTCGATGTCTATCAGGGCGGTGCCGGTACCTCTGTCAATATGAACACCAATGAAGTGCTGGCCAATATTGGTCTGGAACTGATGGGACATAATAAAGGCGAATATCAATATCTTAACCCGAATGACCACGTCAATATGTGTCAGTCGACCAATGATGCTTACCCGACAGGCTTCCGTATTGCTGTGTATAATTCACTGCTGAAGCTGGTCGATGCTATCAATGCACTGTCTGAGGGTTTTCAGCGTAAAGCCGAAGAATTCCAGACTGTCCTGAAAATGGGGCGTACCCAGCTTCAGGATGCGGTCCCTATGACCCTCGGTCAGGAGTTTCACGCATTCAGCGTGCTGCTGAAAGAAGAGACCCGCAGCATTATGCGTACTGCCGAACTGTTGCTGGAAGTTAACCTCGGCGCAACCGCTATTGGCACACGGCTGAACACCCCAGACGGTTATCAGCCACTGGCAGTGAAATATCTGGCCGAAGTCAGCCGGTTACCGGTGGTTGCTGCCGAAGACCTGATTGAGGCGACCTCAGACTGTGGTGCCTACGTTATGGTGCATTCGTCACTGAAACGGCTGGCCGTTAAACTGTCTAAAATCTGTAATGATCTGCGTCTGCTCTCCTCCGGCCCTCGTGCTGGTCTGAATGAAATTAATTTACCGCAGTTACAGGCCGGATCATCGATCATGCCAGCCAAGGTCAACCCGGTGATCCCTGAAGTCGTTAACCAGGTGTGTTTTAAAGTCATAGGCAACGACACCACCGTCACAATGGCTGCCGAAGCCGGTCAGCTGCAGCTGAATGTGATGGAGCCGGTAATTGGTCAGGCTGTTTTTGAATCCATTTCCATTCTCAGCAATGCCTGCTTCAATTTACTGGAAAAATGCGTTACCGGCATTAGCGCTAACCAGCAGATTTGTGAGTCTTATGTATTCAGCTCCATCGGGATCGTGACGTATCTGAACCCTTATATCGGTCACCATAACGGCGATATTGTCGGTAAAATTTGTGCTGAAACCGGAAAAAGTGTCCGTGAAGTTGTGCTGGAACGAGGTCTGCTGACCAATGCTCAGCTGGATGATATTTTTTCAGTCGAAAACCTGATGCACCCGGTATATAAAGCCAGACGTTATACGGAAGATAACCAGTAATCCCCCGCGGCCTGATGCCAGTGCATCAGGCCCTATCCTGTCACCGTTCAGCTCTTTTCTGAATATTTCTGTTACCCTCTGTCTTCTGTTGCTGCTGAAAAAAAATGCTATCATGCCCCCCTGACTCAGGAGTGAGCAATGAATCCTTGTTCTGCCATTATTGTGTTATGTTCTGCCCCCGACAAGGCTACGGCGACCGCCCTGGCCCGACTGGCCATCCGCCGTAAGCTTGCCGCTTGCGTTAATCTCCTGCCGGGCGTGACCTCGATGTACACCTGGCAGGACCAGTTGGAATGTTCCGAAGAAGTACAGTTGATCTTCAAAAGTGATACGGAACATCAACAGGACTTACTGTCACTGCTGAAACAGGCCCATCCTTATGATGTCCCTGAATTACTGGTGATCCCTGTTCAACACGGAGATAGTGAATACTTGTCATGGTTGCACGCCTCACTCGCCTGATTTTTCTGGCAGTTACATTATTCAGCCTGCAGACGCAGGCTGCCTTATTCGATAATGGCTCATCACCTCGCTTTGTTACGGTGAATCAGGCCTTTGGCTTTGACTTTAGCCAGAATAACAACCGCGTCCTGCTGAAGTGGCAGGTAAAGTCCGGCTATTACCTGTACCGCCAGCAAATCAGTATCGTTGCGGCCAACGCGACTATTGCCAGCATAGATCTGCCACAGGGCCAGCCTCATGAAGATGAGTTTTTTGGTAAAAGCCAGATCTTCCCCGAAGACCTGCAAGTTCCGGTGATACTGAAGAGTACCGGGCCGGCAGCCAGCCTGAAAGTCAGCTACCAGGGTTGTGCAGCAGCAGGGTTCTGTTATCCGCCGGAAACCCGGGAAATTCCCCTGTCACAAATCACGGCGGACAGCCCCTCCCCTGAGCCTGCCGCCAGTGTCCCGGCCACGGCTTCCGGGGCCGGTATACCTTCGTCACGCCTGCCGTTTTCTCCGTTCTGGGCTTTATTGATCGGTATTGGTATTGCCTTCACTCCCTGTGTTTTGCCGATGTATCCGTTAATCTCGGCAATTATCCTCGGTGGCCGTCGCGATATCTCTGCATCACGTATACTGCTGCTGGCCTTCATTTATGTGCAGGGTATGGCGGTCACTTATACACTGATGGGCATTATTGTGGCCGCCGCCGGATTACGTTTTCAGGCCACATTACAGAGTCCGCTGGTACTGCTGACACTCTCTGCCGTTTTTATCCTGCTGGCATTATCAATGTTTGGCCTGTTCTCTTTGCAACTGCCGGCATCACTGCAGACACGGCTGGCGCTATTCAGTAACCGGCAAAAAAGCGGCTCTGCCGGCGGCGTATTTCTGATGGGGGCCGTAGCCGGTTTAATTTGCTCCCCCTGCACCACCGCACCTCTTAGCGCAATTCTGCTGTATATCGCACAGAGCGGTAATATGCTGGCCGGTGGCGGGACCCTGTATTTATATGCCCTGGGTATGGGGCTGCCGTTAATTATCGTCACCCTGTTTGGCAATAAACTGTTGCCTAAGAGCGGCCCGTGGATGCAGTCAGTCAAAGAAGGTTTTGGCTTTGTTATTCTGGCGTTACCGGTCTTTCTGATTGAACGTATTGTCGGGGACGTCTGGGGGCTACGGCTATGGAGTCTGCTGGGTGTAGCCTTTTTTGGCTGGGCTTTTGCCCTGAGTCTGAGAAGTCCGAAAGGCTGGGTACGGATATTACAAATTTTATGGCTACTGCTGGCATTAGTCGCGGCGCGTCCGCTACAGGACTGGGCATTTTCTGCCGCGCCGACTAATAACAGCGGAGATCAGTCTCCTGTATTCCACAACATCAGCAACATTGCCGGTCTGCAACAACAGCTGAGTCAGGCACAGGGCAAAATCACAATGGTTGATCTTTATGCCGACTGGTGTGTTGCCTGTAAAGAATTCGAGAAATACACCTTTACAGACCCGCAAGTCCGGCAGGAGTTTGCACAATATCAGCTGGTACAGGCAAACGTTACTGCCAATACCGCACAGGATAATGCGCTGCTGACTCAACTGAACGTGCTGGGGCTCCCGACCCTGCTGTTTTTTAATGCCCGCGGTAATGAAATCCCGGACTCACGGGTCACCGGATATATGAATGCCGGAGAATTTCTGGCACATTTACAGAAGCTTCGCGCTGAATAACATCATCCAGATGCGCCGGCAGTGGCCGGTGCTGCATTTACGGAGGTTAATGTGTCGCAGGAACAGATACTTGAGCAGGTATTACTTTTACTGGAACAACAGGGCCTGGCGGCCGCCGGCAACCTGAAACAGCAATTACAGGCCCGGGGAGCAGAACTCCCTGAACAGACCTCTGAAGAGCTGTTATTACGCGATGCCCTCGACTTTCACGGCCGGCAGATCAGCGAATGGCGCGAACGGATAACACAGGACGAAGCACTGACCAGCAGCCAGAAATTACTGATGCGTTACACTTTGCTTGAGGAACATGTCCGCCGTGGCCGTTTCCCGGGCTGTCTGTTTATTGCTGCCTGCAGTATTTACCCGGCGCCACACCACCCGATACATCAGGTGGCAGAGCAACAAAAACAGGCCTCCTGGCAATATACCCACCGGCAGCTAACCGCCCTGGAACTGGATAATCCGACGATGGTCACCGACCAGCTGGAACTGGTGCTGGAGGGTTGTCTGAGTAAACTACTGGTTAAACGTAATCTTCAGGATATTGCCACCGCCCGCCGGCTGGCAGAAGATATTCTGCAAGTGGCATTGTGCCGCCAGAACGGTGCTCTCAGCTGACCACCGCTTGCCAGGGCTGTTATCTTCAGGCCGCTCTGGTACCCTTAATCAATCAAGGCCCGGGCCTGTCATAATTGCCTGCCGGTAAATAATGGGTCACCATATCCTCCCCCGCTTGCCAGCGATGCAGTAACAAACCCGCAGGTTCCATGATAAAACAAGCTGCTGCCTGTCTGGTAAAATCCGGGGCGGCCTGATGAGAGGTTCCCGGTGCAGAGCACATCAGAGTATTGCCTGAATGGCTGACCATATAACGATCTGCATGATCACACAGCCGTCGAATGCCTGACTACTCAAGCTTTCCGGTCAGTTATTTGCTGATAATTAATCATATAGGTACAGACGTGATCACTGTCAGGTAAAAAGCCTGTGCAAAGACATTAATCGGGATTCCCCGGCAGAATATCTGCCCGTCAGCGCATCTATCCGTGGCGATAGTAAAGTAAAAGTCAGTAAAATAGCCGTTTTCGTATATAAAGCAATCAGTCAGTGCGATTTTAGCATTTCCTGCAGTAAAAAGAGTTGACGCATCAGGGCCATTACGGTTTAATGCGCCCCGTTGCCCGAATAGCTCAGTCGGTAGAGCAGGGGATTGAAAATCCCCGTGTCCTTGGTTCGATTCCGAGTTCGGGCACCACTATTTACAAGGCCTCGCAGAAATGCGGGGCTTTTTCGTTTCTGCTGTATGGTCTATTTATGGTCCTTCCCCGGGGTGTCTTTTGCTTCACCCTCCCTCCCTCCTGGTTCTGACAGTCACAACCGTCTTTTTCGTACCTTTTCCCGCTGTTGTACTGATTTCCCTGACACTGTGTCAGTGTGGGTTCCGGTCTGTGTCAGTTTTACCCTCTGTATTACTCTGCTTGTTTCTCACTGTTTTACGGTCCTCCTACGGTCCTGCTCTGGCGTTTAGTGTCACTCACTCAATATCAGAATGTGAAATCACGGGGGGACGGGGGAGCTGTGTTAGCTACTGATTTATATGTATTTTTCAATATTCCCTGCAGGGGGTTCACAGGGGAAGTCCCCTGAGCCTCCGGGGGGTGACGGTTTTCCCCCGATAGTCGCGGGGGTTTCCTCGGATATTCCACGTCATGCATTACTGATTTTTCAGTGCCAATTCTTACAGTTAATGCACTTTCCCCGTTTCCCCGTACTGCGCACACTGATACCGGAATGCAGCATAAGACAGACACATATTATTTCTGTGCAGCTACTGACAGTCTGGTTTTCCGGTCTGTCATCCTCAGTGAAAAGGAGTGTGTATGTCATCACCTACCCGGTTTCGTTTTACCAATACCCTTATCAGAACACTGCCTCCTCATCCGGCAGATTCCCGCAGTACGGATTGTGAATACAGTGATACCGAAGCTTCAGGTCTGAAGTGTTTAGTCGGTAAAAATCAGGGCTCCCGTCGTTTTCTGTTTCGCTATCTTTATCATGGCAGAAAGCGTGCGATTGCAGTGGGCCACTGGCCTGATATCGATGTCAGTACAGCCCGAAAGATTGTTACAGAACACAAACGGTTACTGGCAACCGGCGGGGACCCCAAAGCCTCTAAAGATGCAGCACGGCATGAGCTTACTCTGGATGAGCTGTTTTATGATTACTATCTTCCTGTAGCAAAGCAGTCCAAAGCCAGCTGGAACAAAGATAATCAGCGTTTCCGTGACCATATTCAGCCGGTACTCGGGTACTACCGTCTTTCTGATATTACCCCTTCACAGGTCCTTACGCTGCAACAGAAGCTCATGCCCTCACTGGCAGCAGCCACCTGTAACCGGGTCATTGTGTTGGTAAAAGCCCTCTATACGTGGGCAGGGCGTCAGGGGTTAACGAATGTCCATCCGGCGAAGAATATTGCCTTATTGCGTGAAAATAACGCCCGTCAGCGCTATTTCTCTGAGCAGGAGATACGGCAGATATTCCGGTCGGCAGCAGAGGATAACAATCAGGTGGCAGCGACCTATATCCGGTTACTGTTACTCACCGGTTTGCGACGGGATGAACTGAGGCTGGCCAGACGGGAGCATATTGATTTTGTACAACGCACTCTCTGGCTGCCTGTGACCAAAAATGGTCAGGGACGGATTGTGCACCTGAATGCCCCGGCCATGGCATTACTGAAGATACTTCCTGCTCCCGGAGGTAACCCCTGGGTATTTGCCGGTAAAGAAGAAGGGAAGCCACTGGCAAACCCGGTGAAGGCTTTTCATCGTATTGTGAAACGGGCAGGTATTTTCGATAAAGATGTTTGCCTGCATACCTGTCGGCATACGGTTGCAGCACTTATCGTCTCTCACGGGGGAACGCTTTACGATGTGCAGGTACAACTGGGGCACCGGAGCAGTCAGTCATCACAACGTTATGCTCATCTGCATCCGCAGCGTTTGCGCCATACCAGTCAGTTGCTGGCTGAGCGTATCGCGCTGCCTTTGTGATTGTCGGGTATAAAAAAAGCAGAGGGATAACCTCTGCTTTTCTGTCTTTTCCGGGTCTGTACTTCTCTAGCTGAAATCACTGTTCATAAAGCTGCGATGGATATGATAGTAGTCCTGCTCCATCCCTCTTCTTTTTCTTTTTTTGAAGTGCCCCTCACTTTCAGGAGTCAGGTATCCGTTATCACACAGTGCCTTCGCGCCCTGTGCCACACTCATATTATGCTTTGCACAGAGTGCTGAAAAAGCATCCTTATAGATGAGAATATCCGTGGTCTTTGCATCCAGAAAGCCACTCCGGCTGCTCACCAGCAGGTCATCTTTGATACCCAGTGTACTGAACTGCACATGCAGGTTGTTCAGTAGCCAGGTACGCAAGGCCGTCATGAAAGATGTTTCAGGATCATACCGACTCTGGGTATTGTTCTGCCAGTGGTAGGCCAGCATGAGCACAGATTCTTCAATCTGCTCTTCCGTAAAAGGCAGAATACCCCATTGTACCGCCAGTTTCCCGGCCACAGAGACCAGTGCAAAACGTTTCATCGCGCGCTTCTGGATAGCACTCAGGCTGATGGCTTTATCGTCATCATCATCGTCACTTTCTTCAAGCTGACTGATAAAACTCTCAGTTTCATCAGTTATCATTTGATGCAGTTGCTGGCGAATGTTGTCTGCCGGTAGCAGAACACCATTGTCATCTTTTTGTGTCAGAAAGTGGCTGATAAACAGCTTCCCTGCGGTCCCGTAGTATTCTGACAGCCCTGATTTCAGCGTGTCTGCCCAGCCAATGAGCGCCTCCATAGAGACGTCCTCATCTTCAGCCAGTAAAGAACGTGAATCTTCCGGCATCACTTCAAGACTGATAGTTCTGTGCTCCAGTCCTCCTGTCAGGACTTCTTTGTTTGAGGAAAGTTTCTCTGACACTGACATTTCACCGGAGGACAGGATGATGGTATTCCAGGTAAAGTTATCACGGACCTCTAGCGTTTTATCCATCCTGATTTTTGACTCACCTGACGTGATGTTATACAGCGTGGAGCTGAAGCCTCTGTTATTGTGAGCACCCAGCTCGTCAATGCAGGCCACAAGGCCTGAAAAGTCTGCCAGTGAACGCTCCAGAGCATTGGAGGTAGTATTCCAGCGTAAGATATTGGAGCCTTTCTGTCCGGGTTCATTCCCGGAACCGTGTACTGACATCGCAAGCTGCAACAGGATGGTTTTCCCGGTCGTTGAGCCGCCGTAAAAATGAAACATACTGATATCCATACCTGCCGGTTTCAGAAGCATGGAGGCCAGTGAGGCACTGAGCGCAAAGACCTGATGATAACCGTGCACATTTTCTCTGATGAGGGTCATCCATTGCTGATGAGTTCCGAGCGGAGCTATCATTTTATTTCTGCTCCCCTGTCCCACTAAAGAGACGAAACGGGTATTGTCCCGAACCAGGGGCATTGTCCCGTGCAGAAAGGCATCATAGCCCTCACTGAATCCCATCCCGTCAGTCACTATCACCCTGGGCAGAACCATACGCATTGCTTTGTGTACGAAACTTTCAAAATACTTCTGTGGCTGAGGACCGGACCCTAACCCGAATCCTGCGCTGATAAGCTCTGACAGTCCCCTGCCGTCTTTCCCGAAGGCACTCAGTCCGAGATGCTTGTACACAATTTTACCGGTAACATTAATGGTCATCAGACCAATCCCCAGATTGCCATCACCGGATTCGTTACTGTAGATACAGTAAGGAATGACCGGAGTTGAGCACAGCATTATGCCGTCACCCTTGGTGTATCTCAGCTCGTGAGGATAGTTTTCATACCCGTGAGGCAGCCCTGCAACGGAACCGGAATGACCGGATGTCCGGATCGTTTCCAGTATCTTTTTCGCGGTAATTTCGGGGTTATCCGCTTCAGTCAGATTTTCCTTAATACACTCAGGAAGTGCCTGTGTGAGTGTTATTTCAGCATTTGTTTTTTTCATCTTTTAAATCCATTATATGGGTGTTGCAGATAACAGGCTGGACTGGTGGGGACCTGATGCAGCCTGCTGCGGTTATGGACCTTTCGTAAGAAAGGTCCTGTTTTATGCCATCGCGCGGTTAATCACATCGTGATAGCGTGCAGGACTGGCATGAAGATAAATTTCGGTTACTTTGATAGTACTGTGCCCGAGTAAATCCTTTACGGTGTAAATGTCCGCACCGGATTCGATGAGTGTGGTGGCAAAGGTATGCCTGAGTTCGTGGATGGTGTAGTGCCTAATACCGGCAGATTCACACAGGGATTTTTGCAACCGGCGTGGCTCTGAGACCGGACCGTTATCAGCCTGATTAGGGAAAGTCCAGTCTTTATCGCCCAGGTACTGTTTTATCGTGGTCAGCAGGACAAAAGCTTTATCACATACCGGTACAACCCGCGTCTTACCGTTTTTTGTCCGTCTCAGCACAATCGTTTTTCGTGACCAGTCGATATCCGTCATTTTCAGATAGCGGGTTTCACCGAGACGCAAACCGGTCAGTCCGAGAAACATCAGTAAAGCAATTCCGGCATGCCCCGGATTCTGGTGATATTTTGCCTCGCAGACAGCCATCCACTGACGAAATTCTTCACGACTCATGGCTTTTCGCTGTGAAGTGGTCTCTGGCTGCATCCGGAGAAACTCTGCCGGACTTGCCGTGATATAGCGCATCCTACGGGCATAACTGAATACAGCCTTCAGCAGCGCCAGATGACGGTTCCGTGTGGACGGCCTGACAGGCAGTCCGGCGAGGTAGTGGGCAATATCGGATTCCTGCATGGCAGACAGTCTGATATTACCCAGCTGAGGTTCCAGATACTTTTTGATTTTTGACAGGTCAGTATGTGCCGAGCGTTTGGCTCCGGCAACCAGCACATCACGGACATAGTGCTGTAGCAGGCTGTTGAAGGTCATGTTATACACAGCACCGTAATGTCCGCTCATCACGGCAGCACGCTGACGCAGCTCAGCCTTTTTTGTCCGTACCCAGTGACGGGCTTCTTCCAGTGGCAGTTCACTGACTTTCCCTACAGGCAGGTAATGAGAAATTCCGCCGACGCTGGTACGAAGGATATAGGATGATGCACCGCCGGGTCTGAAGATGATTTTCAGGCCGGTTTCTTTGGCATCACTGATTTCAGTCACTTTAGACTGACAGGAAGACAGCAGTTGCAGTTCAGCAATCAGCTTTCGGGTGAAAGGGACAGGGCCTTTTACAGGCAAAGATACAGGTAACGTTTTCATGCACACATCTCTTCTGGTGAGTTATTCAGTCATTGAGATGCTGGCCAGCACTGCGGAGAATAGTAGGGTCCCTGAAAAAAAATATCAATCCACCCCTCCGGTGGCATGTTGCGTTATCGGCTGATTTTACCCCTGGACTTCCAGGGGGAAAGTTTTTTGCCCTGGAAGTCCAGGCGTGATTTTTTGGAAAAAAAAGTAAAAAACCGCCAAGCAACAGCACTAAATGTTAATTGGTAAATTGTTTATTGTTCGTTATGACACCGGATCTCAGCGTAACTCAGGCACATATTATTTTCAGGACATCACTTTTATGGACTGAAATTATGCAAACACTGTATTCACTTTCTCACCTTAACCGGCTTTCCCTTCCTTCGTCAGTCACTGCAGCATTACATCACCACCTGACCGAGCATTTTGACTCTCCTGCTCAGGCACAGGAATTCTGGTCATCGACCTGTACTGTACTGTGGCAGCTTAACAATAACGATACTCTCCCTGACGAAACACTTGTGCAGGTTGCTCTGAAGTACCCGGAGTATGTTTTATATCTGGAGGGTGGCTGGTATCTGTTACTCGGCATTGTCAGTGATGACGGTCAGGGGGTATATCTGCTGTTTCCTGCCACTACCCGTATCCCGGAATTAGCAGAACATATCAGGGAGGCGGAGCATGGCTAAAAATGTTAAAGCATTATCGTTGCCTGAAGATTCCGGAGAATATTGCACAGTATTCTGCGGCGAAACGGAGAAAATTAACCCTCACGCCAGAGGAAATATCACCTTTGCACTGGGGATACACTCAGCCACAAACACCCCGGTGCTTCGTCTCATTTCTAATCAGTGCAGTGGTCTCTTTTCCTCTGAATGGATAGAAATACCGGCAGTTGTGTCCCTTCTGGAGACTCTGAACGCGTCCTTTTCATCACAGGTATTCAGCACGCTGTTCAGCCATAAAAGTCGTAACAACCCCGGTTTTCTGGCCGCAGTGTTACGCAGCCCGGAAGTCTGTTTTATTGAGGAGGCACCGGGTACGGTATTTATGCACCAGTGCTTCCCTGACCTCATGCACAGAGCAGAGAAACTGAATCTATTCATTGCCGGTCGTCCGTCTGTGTGAACACTGAAATTTCTTTACTCCGGGAAATTCTCTCCCGGGGAATTATTTTTTGGAGGTATAGCGGGTATGACATCTTCTGTTTTCAGCTTCTGGTCATGGAAGAATCTGGCTATGTCACTGTGGGATAATCTTGATATGAACTGTATCAGGGAGCCTGCTGTCGGCGGCATAGTCCAGTGCGAGTTACTGTTTGATGTGACACTGCACAGCGGTATTTATGTTGGTAACGGGAAGATAGTTCACCTGGAAGGGGACGGAAACATCAGTTGCAGCACCGGTGAACAGTTTCTGAGACGATTAGGGGGCTTTAACTCAGCCATTTCGATTTATACCGATTGCAATGATATGACCCCTTCAGGACATACTGCAGCCAGGGACAGAGCATTATCGTGGGTGGGGAAGCCTTATCGATACCATCTTCTGAACTCGAACTGTCATCGTTTTACAGCACGTTGTCTCACAGGCGAATCCTGTAATGATGTATGTCTTGCGTCAGACCTGGACAGATTCCGTCGGGGTACCCACTGGCGGGTCTGGCGGCGCTGATTTACAGCCCGGTTCAGGCACTAAAACCATAACAGGTTATTAGACACTATTAACCCGGATTAGAGGAAAATAATCTAATGCTTATCCAACGTACTTATCAGCTGGTTGATGCCAGTGCCCGCTATAAAATTAACTTATGCGATTATCGACAGGCCATCACGCGTGCGGCAGAGCTATCGTTCAGAGAGTTATTCTGTGATATCGATGTACAGAGCACTTACTTCACACTGACTCTCGATAGTGATACACCCAAAGTAAAACACGGTTTACTGGTCAACTTTGGCAAAACCATCGCAAAACAAACGCATGGACTCTGTGAAGAAGCGATGCGTACCTATCAGAGTGACAAACACCCACCCAGTCGGCAGTTATTTCGCTGTTGTGAGTGATTTCAGCCCCTTAACCGCTTTTGGTTAAGGGGATAGAATTTTGCGTTAAGAGTAGATTTTGAGTCATAAGGATTTGCTGTAAGTGCACCAGTTGGTGATTCGGAACTGATACTTTGCAACGGGAAAGCCTGTATTCTCGGGGAGCACATGATCTGACCCTTCAAATCAAAAAAAATTATATCCACTCAAAAGCGCCAATTCAAAAACATAGCTGGATATTAAAATTCTCAAGTAATAAATCATATGATATTATTGTATTTAACATATCTGACAATATAAACTAAATCATGAAAAAAATAATATTTTTAACACATTCAATTTCTGGCCGTGGTGGTATGGAAAATGTGACCAGGCAGGTGATTAATTTATTGATACGCAACGGTTATCTTGCAAGTATTTATATTATCGAAAATGAAGATAAAATTAAAGATTTCACTTGGCTAGATGGTATTAAAAAAAATACAAGCAAGGCATTTTCAAAAAACAGGAAGTTACAAAATTTTATTCATAAGATTAAACTGAAATTTTTTCTTAACAGAGAGAATCCAGATCTTATAATTTGTATGAATACTGTTCCATGTATGATTGCCAGGGCCGCTCTCGACTCATCTTCCTCAAAAGCAAAACTATCTACATGGATGCATTTGCCTCCACTAGAAAGATACCGCCCGCACTATCTGAAACTAGCAGATCACCACTTTGCTATAAGTAATGGCATCAAAGGTGAGTTCAAAGAACTTGGCGAAGATGAAAGGAAAATTAGTGTAATATTCAACCCAATAAAAAGAAATGATCATACAATTACGCCGGTTGGAATCATGAAATTTCTTTATGTTGGGCGGGTGCTTTTTGAAGACCAAAAAAGAATAAAAGATTTGCTATTGGCATTATCAGAAATAAAAAATTTCTGCTGGACGCTAGACATTGTTGGGGATGGAAGTGACATACAAACCTGCAAAGATTTTTCTGGTTACCTCGGCCTATCAGAATCTGTGACATGGCATGGATGGCAGGGGGATTGTTGGGGCTATATAGAGACAGAGATTAAAAATACAAGCTGCCTTCTTCTTACGTCCCGTCATGAGGGGTTACCACTGGTATTATTGGAAGCTATTTCTCGCGGCATCCCATGTATATCCTCTGATTGCATGTCAGGCCCGGCAGACATCATAAATCAGGATAATGGCCTATTATTTGAGCCAATGAACATTTCCGACTTGGTTGAAAAGATAAATATTATGAAAGATAATATCCATAATTACGACTCGCAAAAAATCAAAAAAAGCATTAGCAAGTTCTATGAGGAAAACTATCTTAACAATCTGATAAATGAAATAAATAAAATTATCGAGAAATGACATGAATAAGAAAAAAACAACTTATTACACTGTTAATGGGATAATAATTCTCATAGCAATAACCATCTCAGTTAACCTTTTTCGAGATAAATACCCTCAGATAATTTTCAATTTATCTTCTGAGATAGCTTTTCTATTTATACTCTTTGACGTTATCAGAGGAAGAGTTAAGCTGCCTACAATGAATGGCGCTGTTTTGTTTTTTATTTCTCTAATTATTGTAGCCTGCGTCCGTGGCGGATGGTATTTTTATGAGAGCTATTCATTAAATTACCAATTAGTTATGAATACTGCCATTAACAATTTGCAGAACTATCAATTGCAAGCAAAACGCCTATTGATGGGGACAGTCACCGCTATCTATGTATACAAAAATAGGGAGAAAATCTCTGCTGTCACAATCTGCATTTCAGCACTGGTCATTATGCTCGGAATCATCACAACAACTTTTTTCAGCATTCACCAATACTTAGCCTCTGGTGAACAACGAACAAAGCTCAATGTTGATGCGGCAAGTAGTAGTTCATACATCGTGCTATTCATGTATTGCTCAGTAATTTCAATGCTCAGGTATGTTAGAACGAACCTAGCCATCATCATTTACAGCTTGTCATCAGTATCATCAATCATTACACTTTACTTGTGTAATACACGGGTATCCTTCATCGCTTTCCTGCTAGTGTTTTTATCTTCGTTATTTTATATGTGGCATATATTTAACCCCAGAAAACACGTTAAGTGGATCCTCTACATCATCATCCTGTCTGTCTGCATACCCGTGTTTTCCGGGCGGTGGAAAGAGGGAATCAATGATATTAAAGAGTACAAATATGATGATTCAACGTCACTGGGAGCAAGGATTGCCATTTGGTCTGCAGCCATGGATTTCAGTGAATCAAATCTATGGTTTTCTTCCCCTCAGGCGAGAACAATTACTACAAGAAATTATATCAAAAATAATTTCCCAGAAAATAAAGAGGCTTGGAAAAATGTTCAGTATAATATGCATAACGAATTCCTTGAGACACTATCCCTTCAGGGGGTAATTGGCGTTATTTCATTGGTTGTTTTTTATTTATCCTTTCTATTTGGTGTAATAACAAAAACCATTCCACATCAGACTTTTTACCCAGTAATTTCATTGTTTATTTGTGGGATGAGTGACTCTGTACTTATCAACCCGCAGAGCACTATGATTTTTATTTCTGCAATTATTTTATCTTTCATTAATCCTGCAAAAAAAATACTTTAAGACGTAATTTATATCGATGCGTGGGGTTTTCTTTCCCCATGCATTAAATATTTATATGACAAACCATTAGAAACCAATAACATTTATCTAATTATACTTAATAATATATCACCAAATTTACAGTCTCCACTAAAGAAATAGTGATTAATGCATTACCAGTTAAATAGTTCTTGTGGTTGTTAGACAAAAGTAATCAATGGATTAGTAGAATTACCATTTCTAATGGATAAGTAATATTCATACTAGCGAGCCTGTTTTCATTAGGTATCCATATGTTATAAGGAAAATCATTGTAAGTGGATGATTTTAATTACGACTCAATAAGCACTATGGTAAAAATGTGGTAGGTCTGAGTGATAGTTTGTGTAAAGGACTTTTAGTAGAAAACAACAACACCCAGCTTACTCATTATTATCATACTTACTCTAAAGTGCTGTTTTTTTTATTTTTTTTCCCTAAAGGGATTGAAAATCCCCGTGTCCTTGGTTCGATTCCGAGTTCGGGCACCACTATTCTGAAAAACCCGCCTCTGGCGGGTTTTTTGCTTTCTGCGCACCGCTGATCCATAAAAGCGGGTCCGGCACACTCGCCTCTTCCCTGAGACTTGATCTGATCTCACCCGTAAACAGTACACATCCGGATTACGCGATGAAGCCCTGAAACTCGCTGAACCTATCGGCATTGTGGCCACAGCACGTGAGCTCAGCCTGTATGAATCTCAGCGCTATGCCAGACGCAGCACACTAAAGAGTGCCCATTCATCTTCCCGGCGTGAGCAGGAAACATCTGTTGAAATTGCCCGCCTTAAGCGTCAACTGGCTGAAAGCCGAAGGTATCCGGGGTGAATGCCTGGTCAGTCAGGAAATAATGCGGGAAACGGCATTTAATTATATCGGGTGTGATTACAATCGCTGGCGTCGTCACAGTGCCTGTGGCGGTCTCAGCCCCGAACCCTCTGAACACCAGAAACCCGCTTAGGGCTATGTCGACATTACGTGGGTAAAATCAAAGATCTGCTTCCGGGAAATCGATAAACCTTCAATGCTCTGTTCTTTTTATCTAAAAAATGGCGCAAAAAATTGAACAGATAACATATTTTCTTGTTCCTGTTAAAGACATGATGGTGCATGCAGCGACTGAGCTGACCTCGCCTTAGCAAAACTGCGAATGGTCGCTTCAGCCAGACTTGATGCAGTATCAACAATTGACAGATGCTGCTGAGGATGGCTTTTAAGTAATGGGCTGATGTCAGTACAGGCAATAATCAGCCCCTGGGCGCCAGCTTCCTGCGCCAGAGAAGTCAGGTTTCGCCACTGCGTTATCACTTCAGGACAGGTAAATCCGTTTTGCTTAATCAGCGCTATCAAATGTGTAGTGATAGCACGTAATGGGTCAGAAGCTACACAGTGCTTTCCCATCAGATGTAAACGCTGCTGATAAAAACCCGCATCAAGCGTAGCCTCAGTAGCAATCACGGCGATGTTCTCCGTTTCGGACGGCAGGCATTCAAGTGCGCAGTCGGCAATGTGCAGGACAGGAATACCGCCGCTGGCCTCCTGCATTTCATTAAAGTAGCAGTGTGCCACATTACAGGGAACCACGATCAAATTGACCCCGGCGTTTACCAGATTGCTAATGCCATCGCGCAATGCCGCGGACATTGCGGCATCATCAATCACACGGTTAGGGAAAAAAGGAGTCGGCAAGGAAATAATATGCATTTTTGGATAGTCGATATCGAATCTGGCCCCGTATTGCTTTTGGCACTCATCGACCAGCATATCAATAAAAGGCGCTGTGGAACGAGGCCCCATGCCGGCTAACACCCCAAGACTGTAAGACATTACGCACTCTCTGTGATAAAGGAAAAGAAGGATTTACGTTAAATCAGGTTGAGTTTCTTCCCGGTGCTTTATTTCTTCTGAGATAAACCAGTTAACAATCTGCTTATAAATTTTTTCTATAAGGTCTGAGCTTAACCCCTGTTCTTCAGCCCGGGCTCTGCATTATTTCAGCCATGGCGTCAAATCGGGATGCTGCTTTAACAAATTCATATCGTTCACCAGGTAATGAGATTACCTGACGATCGATACGATCGATTTCAGTTCTGATCTCTGACATGCCAGCGCACTGAGTAGCTTTTCCTCGCTACTTTTTTCAATCATGGTAGTCCTGTTGCAATTTAACTTACCGGTCCCGATAAGCGAACACAGAGACTTTGGTTATCGTACATGCAATAAGACGTTATGGGGAGTGCGCCGCTGCATTTCACTTGCTTAAATGCCACTCTGTCTGAATAACTTAATGCTAAGGTACGCATGCATTAGCATTAACAAGGAGAGACTGTATGGAAGTTGAAACGATAAAAGCGAGAGGCATTTTTTAAGATGTGAAGGTAAATAGGGGATCTGATTCTCTGCCATTCCCCCCTTTTTACATCAGGATAGCGCCACAGACTTATACTGCAGGGCGCTGACGCCGGACAGTACGATACTTATCGAACCTTAAGTAACTTAACCGTATAGTCGATATCAATTTCATCTTCAGAAAAGATCAGAGTTGTTCCCTGGAAAGTGGTGATCGCCAGTTTTTTCAGTGAACGCATTCCGCCGGAGGTGGCTGACGATTTTGGCCGGATGCTGTTCATCAGTGCCCCCACCGACAGTACTGTATTTTCTTTATCGATACCCGCATCGACAGGCACTTCCTCACTGTATACCACAAACGATTTAATTGCGGTCAGCTTCAGACGCTCTCCGGCAATATAGATATATTTGCTGTCAGGGATCACTTTTACCGAAAAAGCAGACAGGCCTTTATTATTGGTGGTCGGCTCAAAAGTCACTGCCGCATCTTTCTTAATCAGCTCCGGGTTGGCGACTTTAATCACATGAAAATAACGGTTATCGCCGTTTTCATCTTTGATAAATCCAAAGCCTTTATCTTTAAACCAGGTTGTGATCGTTCCGTTCATCGCTATTACCGCCTGTTCACTCGTTTATCTGCCCAATTTTTGCAGCGCGCAGTGTAAATTACAATGCCTGAACAGACTATGTTTTTAGGTTATCTGCCGGCAATAAAATTCTGTGCAGTCACGGATTATGGCCCGTGCCGGGTTCCGCCCTGCCAGATACCAGTCCCGAGCGGCAGCGCGATAATGTTGCGGGTAATTCACCGCAATTAAAATCGTTATTTAAATCATATGGTTTAGCGTTCCGGCACCGGCCATTCCACAGGTTTTTTTGTTGCCTGAGGCCACCCGCCGGTACGAAAAAATATTAACACCCCTTCCAATACTATACTCCCATATAGTATATTAGTCGCCATCACCTGAGTGAGAAATGTACGATGCCAAGTACCCCTGAAGCAAAAAAGAAAACCCTGACCCGTGTCAGACGCATCCGCGGGCAGATTGATGCCCTCGAAAAAGCGCTGGATGACGGGCATGAATGCCGTGCAATATTGCAGCAAATCGCTGCGGTACGTGGTGCAGTCAATGGTCTGATGGCCGAAGTTCTGGAAAGCCATATCAGAGAAACGTTTGAGGGGAGTGAAACCGATAGCCGGCAGCTCAATACCTCAGTTAACGATACGATCGGGCTGGTTCGCGCTTATCTTAAGTAACCAGATCCTCCGCTGAACAAAGGAAACTCACTATGAAATCACGTGCTGCGGTCGCTTTCGGGCCGGGAAAACCGCTGGAAATCGTCGAGATTGATGTCGCTCCGCCTAAAAAGGGTGAGGTGTTAATCAAAATTACCCATAGCGGCGTTTGTCATACCGATGCTTTTACCCTGTCAGGCGATGATCCTGAAGGCCTGTTCCCTGTGGTCCTGGGCCATGAAGGGGCCGGTGTGGTCGTCGAACTGGGTGAAGGTGTAACCAGTGTCAATGTGGGTGATCACGTTATCCCCCTGTATACAGCAGAATGCGGAGAGTGTGACTTCTGTAAATCCGGTAAAACTAACCTGTGTGTCGCGGTACGCGAAACCCAGGGCAAAGGAGTGATGCCGGACGGAACATCACGTTTTTCCTATAATGGTCAGCCTCTGTATCACTATATGGGGTGTTCAACCTTCAGCGAATATACCGTAGTGGCTGAAGTCTCACTGGCTAAGATTAACCCGGAAGCGAACCACGAACATGTCTGTCTGCTGGGCTGTGGGGTGACCACTGGCATAGGCGCGGTACATAACACGGCTAAAGTACAGGCCGGGGATTCTGTGGCTATCTTTGGTCTGGGCGGTATCGGCCTGGCTGCAGTGCAGGGTGCTCGTCAGGCAAAAGCCGGGCGTATTATTGCTATTGATACTAATCCGGACAAATTCGAACTGGCAAAACAGTTCGGTGCCACCGACTTTATCAACCCGAATGACTATGATAAGCCTGTGCAGCAGGTCATTATTGAGATGACCAAATGGGGCGTCGATCATACCTTTGAATGTATCGGCAATGTCAATGTCATGCGGGCTGCCCTCGAGAGTGCTCACCGTGGCTGGGGACAGTCTGTCATTATCGGGGTAGCCGGTGCCGGTCAGGAAATTTCCACCCGTCCGTTCCAGCTGGTCACCGGACGTGTATGGAAAGGTTCCGCATTCGGTGGTGTCAAAGGCCGTTCCCAGTTACCGGGGATGGTAGAAGACTCAATGAAAGGTGACATTGAGCTGGCACCTTTCGTTACCCATACCATGACGCTGGATAAAATTAACCAGGCATTTGATCTGATGCATGAAGGTAAATCTATCCGTACCGTTATCAATTTCTGATGATGCTCAGCCCTTCCGCCAAGAAGGGCATTTTCCTGCCGGACGGAATCCCCCCGCGACGCACCAGACACAACCTCTCTGTCTCTGCCCTGTAGCCAGCCTCCGCGCTTAAGCCCCCCGCAGGTCCTGATACTACCCGAACAGTTCTTTTATGGTGCATCGCCCCTGTGAATGAACCAATTAGCAGCAAACAGAACAATGATGAATCTGTTGTTTCATCCGCGCCACAGACAATTTTCTTTCCCTGACCTGACAGTACCACTGAACGGCGATGATGACAGGGAGGCACCCCTGATCAGATACTGGCCATGATCTTTGGTTGTAATCTGGTCGCGGCAATTATCCCGTTGCTCGTCAGCCGTTTTATCCACCGCTTGTCCTGTCTGCTCAGCCCTCTGGTCACCGGCAGCGTGATTGTTCTGATTGGTATCAGTCTGATCAGGGTCAGTATTTGCGACTGGGGAGGCGGGTTGGGTGCTGCCGATTTCGGGGCACCCTCGAATCTTGGTTTAGGTGCTCTGCCCCTGGCGGTGATTGTCATCATGAATTGCAGCCGTTCACCGTGGATCAGGCTGTCGGGTATTATTACTGGTATTGCGGCTGGCAGTGTGGCCGCCTGGCTGACCGGTTCTTTCCATCCGCATTTTGCCCCCGGAGGTCCCTTACTGACATTACCGGTGCCTTTCCGGTTCGGGCTGGACTTTACCCTGAGCTTATTTATTCCTGTCGCCCTGGTGTCGTTTATTTCGATTATTGAAGCGGCAGGAGACCTGACCGCTAACTGTGTGTTGTCACAACAGCCACTGACCGGTCCTGAGTTTGAACAACGGATGAAAGGCGGCATTCTGGGAGATGGTATTAGCTGCCTGCTGGCAGCCATATTCAGTACCTTCCCCCGCACCACCTTTGCACAGAATAACGGCGTTATACAGATGACCCGGGTCGCAAGCCGTTATGCCGGCTTCCGGATTGGCGGAATATTTATCGTGCCGGGTCTGTTCCCGGAGTTCAGTCACCTGCTGGAACAGCTGCCCGGGCCGGTACTGGGCGGCGCTACACTGGTGATGTTTGGTCATGTTATCGCTGCCGGTATCCGGGTCATGAACCGCGAACCGATTGACAGCCGCGGTATGCTGATTATTGCCATTGCTTTCGGGGTCGGCCTGGGCATTGAAGCGCAGCCGGATATTATTAAGCAGCTACCGGCATTTGCCCGGACACTGATGCAGAATGCCGTGACCAGCGGCGGTTTACTGGCGATTATACTGAACATCATTCTGCCCAAACCGGCAAACAGAATGGATGTAAACACTCACTTACTTAACAGCGATAATACCCGGTCTCATGGAGAAAACATCGCTGACAGGCCCTGATGTCAGGGCATCATCAGAAACGTCAGTAAGTAAAGACTTACCCTCGATAATTGTCAGGCAATAGCCGTTCTCAGAGGCTGGCTTCAGGTGTTTCCCTTGCGGGATATCTCTAAGCGTCATGGTCGCAGAAAAGCCGGGAAAAGGTCCCCGGCATCCACCCCGCACGTTCTTTACGGTCAGCCCGCGGCCTGACCTCCGCTCATAAATACGCAAAGTAAATGCAAAATAAAGATAATAAAAACCATCATTATCATTAACAAACAAGCTGAAAAAATATTACACTGCAGGCATAACTTACCGATGTCTTATGGAATTGCTATTTGTCATTTCTGATACGGCTGTCACACACTAAGCTTCCTGCTGTTGTTGCTATTCTGGCAATGCTGATGCTGTTTATTGCTCCGGATATCTCCCGTAACCTGCATTCGCCCTTGTCTGATACTCAGACGGCCCGGCAGTCTGTTGCTACTGCAAACAGTATGTCCGCAGAGATGACAGTAACTGCTCTGTCAGCGGCCGAAAAGACTGCGGCAATTCACCCTGTACCGGCCGCGCCGCCCATGACAATGCCGGGTGAGGATGTCTGCGGTTACTGTGTGCTGCTGCA
Organism: Tatumella sp. JGM130; assembly: GCF_018257525.1. Taxonomy (NCBI): domain Bacteria; kingdom Pseudomonadati; phylum Pseudomonadota; class Gammaproteobacteria; order Enterobacterales; family Erwiniaceae; genus Tatumella; species Tatumella sp. JGM130. The sequence goes on from NZ_JAERJS010000006.1 coordinate 35,243, forward strand.
CATGCCAATACTACTGATAATGATGATTATTCTGTGCAATCTCAGTCTGAGATTATGCAGGGAAAAGCCATGTATACAGCGTTTGATTCTGCCAGCCGCGCAGTTCGCCGGAGATCAGCAACCACGGGCTCCCCCGGCCAGTGAATATTGGCAGATCTGCTGAGATTTTTTGGCGATGCAGATTATCAGTATCAGCCGGTGTTATCAGGACCCGCTGCTCAGATATGCGGGAACGCCTTTTTAATCATCACCGGTATAAATAACCTTAATCAGGGCCGGTATATCGTCTTTAGCGGCCCCGGCGTTACAGGAATAATCATGTCTTTTATTTCTAAATCTGTGATATTCGCGATGGTATTACCGGGCAGCTTACTGCTCAGCCAGCAGGCACTGGCACACGCGCACCTGACTCTGGCTTCACCGGCCAGCCAGAGCGAAATATCAGTACCTCCGCAGCAGCTAACCCTGCATTTTTCAGAAGATCTGGAACCCGCATTCACCGGTGCCAGCCTGTCCGACGAAAACGGCAGCAAGGTCACTACCGGGAAGGGAACCGTAAAAGCATCAGCGAAAAATGTTCTGGTTGTACCGGTCACTCACCCGTTAAGTCACGGCGCATACCAGGTCAACTGGCATGCGTTATCGGTTGACGGTCATAAAACAACCGGCAGTTACCGTTTCCGCGTGAAATAATGCATCACCTGACCGGGACATACTCCCCGGTCAGGTCTCCGCTATTCTGAACCGTAACGGGCGGCAACAGAGATGCGGAGACAAGATTTCCGGCAGCAAAAACAACCCGTCAGTGACAGGAAAATAACCGTTTTTCTATAAGAGAAATAAATTATCGTTTACGCTTAAAATTCACCTCAAATGCATAAGCTATTTTTTGCAGATTTCGCTGATTAATTAATGACAGATGCGTGAATCTGACCGACATACGTTGCTGATACCCCGGATGGCCGGCTAATTCTTCTTCCAGCGGATTAATCGCAATAATTTCGATGCTGGTATTAAAGTCACCATATTCGCCGAGCGATAACCGGGCTTTTTTAAATACTGCACCGACAGTGACCGTTTCAGGTAATATCTTCGGAATATAAACCCCCACTCCGCCGGCAGAAAAATCATAAATAAAAAAAGGCTGTGGTACGATCAGGCCAGAGGCGGGTAAAGTCAGGGTGAAATGTTTCCATAATGGCAGTGGTACCCGCAAATTAACTCTGCGCTGGTAGTAGTAAAAATTATCAGGGATAGTCCCGGTAATTAATCCGTCTGCAGCCATGTCCGGTGAAGTTTCAGGGTGAATAGTAAATATTATTTTTGCTTCACTGCCTTCGGCAATCAAATCGAGCTGACCGGGAAGGGACACCGTTTCCTGCAAAGCTTGCAGAAAAATACGCCCCGTTTCAAGGCGCACGACTTCAAAACCGATCCCCTGCCCGCTGCTAAGCTGCAGGTGTTCTTTTTCCCTGAATAAAGTTCTGAGAATAGCCATCAGCTCAAAACGATCATTTTTAATCATCCGGTAATCCGCATCAGAACACACCATAGCTGCTAATTTTCCCTGCATAATAAGGCGATAAGGATAACATAACCGCCTTTACATTCGCTGCGGTAAGCATACTCAGGGCAACAGCGGGTTATGCCGTGACATGACCATCCGCGATCAGCGGGTCCGGTAACGGCCCCTGTCTCCCCGTTACCGGCCGGAACATCCGGCGATAAGCACCGGTTTTTTATGCTGTCGTTAACTTATAAGATCATATTATTTTTAATAAAATGCGTCATGAACCATATAAAATGCATAAAAAATCAAAGTAAACAGTTGAGAGTTTTACGGAAAACTGGCATTTTTTTACAAACCTTACAAAGGGTCTGCCGGATTTTCCCCGTGAAAGCCCGTAACAACATATCACAACATCATCTATAACAAGGGGAAAGCGTTGAACGCTTCAGTTAAAACTCTCTCAGAAAAAAGCGCCGGTTCCGGTGTGCTTTTTTTCATTCAAATGTTTTCGACCCTCGGCTTTGCCGTGCTGTACTCCACTCTGGTCCTGTACGCCACCAAAAAGCTCGGATTCAGTGAAGATTCAGCTAACGCCATTATGGGCGTTTTCGGCGCATTTAACTATGGCCTGCACCTGTTTGGCGGCTATCTTGGCGGACGTTACCTGAGTAACCGTAACCTGTTTGTGCTGGGGATGGTGCTGCAGATTATCGGCTGTTACCTGATAGCGACCGCCGGAGTCAGCGGACTATACTGGGGACTGGCGATGTTCCTGACCGGCAGTGGCCTGAACGTGACCTGCCTGAATATGATGCTGACACAACGTTTCGCACCAAATGACCATCGCCGTGAAAGTGCCTTCCTGTGGAACTATGCAGGGATGAACCTCGGCTTTTTCCTCGGATTTACTGTCGCAGGGTATTACCAGTTAGATGCTGACTACCGGACACTGTTCCTGTTTGCCACTTTAGGTAATATTCTTGCCATCCTGCTGACGCTGATCTATTGGAAACAGTTAAAAGATAAAGATACGCCATTAACTACTGTCAGCCCGGCGGTATTCCGTAAGCGGTTACTCGCCGGTATAGCTATCCTGATCATCTTATTGCCGGTGATCCGTATAATGCTGGGCCATGCCGGTATCAGCAGCTATTTTGTTATTGCGGTCGGGATTCTGGTATTTATCCTGCTGTGTCTGATGGCTGCGAAACATCCGGTGGCTGCTGAGCGTTCACGGATGGGGGCTTACCTGATCCTGATGCTGGGTTCACTGGTATTCTGGTCTCTGTACCAGCTGGCACCTATGGGCCTGATGCTGTTTTCAGAAAATAATATCAATCTGAATGTCTACGGCTGGCAGGTTGCTCCCCAGTGGATTCAGGATATTAATACCATTGTTATTGTTATCGGTGGCCCGCTAATGGCGGCCTTCTTTAACCGGTTACGCGCCAAAGGCTTCCGTATTGATATCCCCTTACAGTTTGCTTCTTCCTTAGTATTTATCGGACTGGGGATGCTGGTCTTACCTGTGGGTATCGACCTGGCGGGTAACGATGGGTTAATGGCCTTTAAATGGATTGTAATCAGCTACATTCTGCAGAGTATCGGTGAGTTACTGATTTCGCCGATTGGTTACGCCATGATCGGAAAACTGGCACCTAAACAACATCAGGGCCTGATGATGGGAAGCTGGATGATGGTGACCGGCGTTGCTTCGGTACTGGCCGGATACTTCTCCGGTATGATGCCACAGAACAGCGGCTCGACCCCGGTCGCAACCAATCCCGGATACAGCCATATCTTTAATATGCTGGGCTGGGGCTCGGTGATTGCCGCCGCCATCATCGCACTGCTTATTCCGTTACTTCGTCGTCTGATCACTCCTCTGGTCAGCGCAAAACAGTAATCTGCTACCCGCCTGGCACTTGTAATTGTGCCGGGCGGGTATACTTTCCCCTGTTCAGTCCGTGCTTTTCTGAAGCCAGATCAGATTCAGTAACCCCGCCGCCAGCATAACGACTGCCGTTGCAGGAAACACGGCCGCAGTCCCCCATTGTCCGGCGACCAGACCGCCAAATAACGGTCCGCTGACCTGACCGACATATTGTGCTGAAGTGGAATATCCCAGCAAACGCCCTGTATTACTGGCCTCGCTGTGATGGCGGATAATGGCCGTAATACAGGGCAGCATGCCTCCCAGCGCCAGCCCCATACCAAACCGTAATACCACCAGTTGCCAGACCTGGTTCACAAATGCCTGCGGAATCAGTAATATTCCGCATATCAGTAACCCTGTCGATAAGACCCGCCAGTGCCCTATTCTGTCAGCCAGTGCCCCGATACGCGGAGCCGCCAGAATACTGCCGGCGGCGGTGGCCGCCATCACGATTCCGGCCAGCAAAGTGGCCTGTGTCAGTGTCGCCGTTAACGTCGCAATATATAACGTAATAATTGGTTCCACAGACATACTGGCAAAGACCAGTAACATTCCCGTGACCCACATCATTTTTACCGGAAAAGCAATCGCCGCTGTGGTTTCCCGCGTCCCTGACCTGACCTGTTTAACCGGCCGGGGATGTTCTTTAAGTAATAATAATGTCGCCAGAAACGTGAGAAAAATAATTGCTCCGGTCAGCAGGAACGTCTGCCGGATGCCGATCAGCCCGGGCAGGATCCCGCCCACCAGCGGCCCTGCAATATTACCCGCCATAATGCCGGAGGAGAGGATCCCCACCGCCCAGCCGGTTTTCTGTTTCGGGGTTTGAGAAGCCACCACAATCATCGACCCGGAAGCATAACCCCCGAGTAATCCGGCCAGTAACCTCAGGGCTACCAGCTGCCAGGGCGCTGTAGCCATTCCCATCAGCGACATGGCAATCGCCATCCCTGCACTGGCACGGATCAGCATCAGCTTACGGCCGTATTTATCAGCCAGCCGTCCCCATAACGGAGCCGTTAACGCTGCTGTCAGAAAAGTTGCTCCATAGGCGACAGCCGACCAGTGCGCGATGCTGTCATTGCTGTCCACTCCCAGAGAACGGAGGTACAGCGGCAGGAATGGTAGGAGTAAGGTCATGGCAACCAGGGTAGTGAATGACCCGAAGGTGCATACCCAGAGATTACGCCGCCAATAAATATCTGGTTCCGCCGTACTGCCAGAAGAGCCTGTCATCGAAAGTAACCTGTGTATTGTTAAGGAATTACCTACAATAACCTTCAATGTCTGTCAGAAATATCTCCGGCCGGATATTTACCGGCAGCCCGTCGATTATTACCACAGCGTAATAATCATTGATGACTCAGTTTCTCTGCCAGCATATCGCAGAGCAGACTGACCGCTGATAAGCTTTCTGCCGGCTGTTTAAGTAATAAGTAACTGTGGTAGCTGGGTAACTGCCAGCCGGGTAATACCGGCTGCAAACTACCGTCCGCCAGCGCCTGATGCACCATATACGACGGCAGGCAGGCAATTCCTGCCCCGGCGCAGGCCGCCGTGAGCAAAGCCATACTGTTATTGGCACGCAACCGGCTGACCGCATTAATTTCAACCCGTTTTTTATCTTTGCGAAAACAGAGCGCGGCCTGATGTGCCTGGCCATGGAACGTCAGTAACTGATGACGGTTAATGTCCCGTGGCCGGATAACCGGTGCATGTCCGGTCAGATACTGCGGGGCCGCATACAGGCCCCAGTGAATGGCAGATAAAGGTCTGACCCGCGAATAGTCCGGCGGACGCTGACGGACAACAATCGCCACATCAATATCATCCTGCGCCATGTCAGGTTCGCGATCACTCAGGTCCAGATCGATCCTGACATGAATATGCTGCTGCATAAAGGTCTGGAGCAGCGGCACAATACACTGACATCCATAAGTGACCGGTGTCATCAGCCTGACCTGTCCCGTGGGCTGACGGTGCATTTGCCGGATAAAATCATCAGCCTGTTCAAGCTGTTCGCTGATGCGCTGGCAGTAACGGTAATATAACCGGCCACACTCAGTGACCGTCACTTTACGGGTAGTACGCTGCAACAGCTTTATCGCCAGCCGTTTTTCCAGTGCAGCAATTTCTCTGCTGACACTGGCCGTCGAAATGCCCAGAATTTTTGCCGCATGACTGAAGCTCTGCTGTTCAGCCACCCTGCAAAAAATGTACATCGCGGTGATATTTTCACCCTGTTGCATCGGGGTTCCTTTGTCAGTCAGCCGGTGCGGAATCAGCCCCGCATCCGGCCAGAAACACCGGTTCGCAGTTCACTGGGAAATTCAGTGAATTAGCTATAAAACAGGCCTCGTGTGCCTTATGGTGTAAGTCAGCAGCCAGTGACTGTTGCTGCAGATTACGCAAGGTAATTTCCGGCCGCAGAGTGATCTGCGTGAAATGCCCGCGGTCCCCTTCCACCATCGTACCTTCCGGGTTGTCCTGATATCCGTCAACTACCACTCCCGCATCCGCGCACAAATGCAGATACCATAATTTGTGGCAGGCAGATACTGAGGCTAACAGGAGTTGTTCCGGATTCCAGCATGATTTGTCACCTCTGAATGCAGGGTCAGCACTCAGGGCTATCGTATCTCTGCCAGCAGCATGCAGTTCTGCAGAACGATCATACGCCTTATAGGAGGCGGTCCCTTCCCCGCGGTTTCCTGTCCAGAGCAGGGTAACCTGGTAGTGGTGCTGTTTTATAGCCATCAGATATCCTCAGGGGGTGATGTCATCCGGAGCGAGGTTCGCCCTCGGATGATTATAAGATTGCATAAGATGAATCATAATATTTATTTATGTTTTGATCATAATAACCGCAGTCTGAAACGTGCGCGGTGAGGTAACCCGCAAGGATTTTCCTGCTGGCTGCAGGGTGCTGTCTATGACATTTTTCTGGCCCGCAACCGGTTACTTTTTACTAACTGCCACAGAGTTTACCTTTCTTAAGCAGTAAAAAGTTCAGTTTATATCGTAAATTAATGTGATCTGTATCACATTAATGATGATTAAAACTGCAACATATTTTGTCAATTGTGAATTACATCGAATTACTCGGGTATGATATCCGGCATGATCCAGCCTGGTGAGGTTTCGATGATATCGAACCTGTTTTTCCGGTTTGATTTCTTTTTCTGTACCTCTGCTGACTGTGATAACAGGGGTACTCTTTAGGCAAATTGCGGGTGTTTAATATAAAATGAAATATAAATTAATGATGGCAGCAACTTTGCTGGCGGGTTCAGCAATCAGTCCTTCTTATGCGGCAGATACATCACCTCAGTACCTGTCGGACTGGTGGCACCAGAGTGTCAATGTCGTGGGCAGTTACCATACCCGGTTCGGACCCCAGCTAAATAACGATTTATATCTGGAGTATGAAGCTTTTGCTCACAAAGACTGGTTCGATTTCTACGGTTATGTAGATGTGCCTAAATTCTTCGGCACCGGTAACGGTAACGACTCAGGGATTTGGGACAAAGGCAAAGGTTCTCCGCTGTTTATGGAAATCGAACCACGCTTTTCTATTGATAAGCTGACCGGTACCAGCCTGGCCTTTGGCCCGTTCAAAGAATGGTACTTTGCTAACAACTATATCTATGACATGGGCCCGAACAATGCTAACCGTCAGAACACCTGGTATATGGGTCTGGGTACAGATATAGATACCGGCACCAAACTGGGATTATCACTGAACGTTTATGCTAAATATCAGTGGGAAAACTACGGCGCGGAAAACCAGAACAGCTGGGACGGCTATCGTTTCAAAATTAAATACTTCCTGCCTCTGACGACATTATGGGGCGGTAACCTGAGTTATATCGGTTTTACAAATATTGACTGGGGTTCAGATCTTGGTGAAAAATCCGGTCCGGTCCGTACCAGTAATTCTATTGCTTCCAGCCATATTCTCGCCCTGAGTTATGACCACTGGCATTATTCACTGGTTGCCCGTTATTTCCATAATGGCGGACAGTGGGCCGACGGTTCAGAACTTAATTTTGGTAAAGGCAACTTCACTACCAAAAACACTGGCTGGGGTTATTACGCGGTCATTGGTTATAATTTCTGATAATTATCCGTTAACTCGTATCGTCCTTTGCTGACGATATCCCCCGGCCGGCACCCCCTGTCCGGCCGGGGAAAGAAACGCTCCAATCGCCCCGCAGAATTAATATTATTTAACCTCGTTTTTTTTGTTTTCTTCGCTTATTCTGCTATTTGTTCACTGCTGTTCACTCCCTCTATTCAATACTAATAATCTGTTCAGCAGCATCGCAAATACAGCTATCCCGAGGTTAATTTCATTATGTCATCCGTCTGTACTGCAGCAGAGACCTGCTCTGCTGTTCAGCAAAATAATAAATACACTATTGCCGCCCGAATTGATGCATTACCTTCCGGTAAAAGCCTGTGGGTTTTTATTTCTTTACTCGCTCTGGGTGGTTTTTTCGAACTCTATGATTTATTCGAAACGGGATATATTAGTTCAGGTTTACTCTCTGAGAAAATATTTCATCCGGGGAATGCCGGTATTTTCGGAATATCTGATCAGGCCGCATTTGCTTCCGTCACTTTCCTTGGCTTATTTATCGGTGCCAGCTTACTGGCGAAATATGCAGATAAATTTGGCCGCCGTATGACCTTCATCTTCGCCCTCGGCTGGTACGGTATTTTCTCGTTAATGATGGCGTTTCAGAATACCGCCGAAGGGATTATTTTATGCCGTCTGCTGGTCGGTATCGGGCTGGGGGTCGAGCTGGTCACTATCGACACCTATCTGGCAGAGTGGATGCCGGCACATTTACGCAGCAGGGCATTTGCCTTTTCTTTTTTTATTCAGTTTCTGTCAGTACCTGTCGTTGCCCTGATGTCCTGGTGGCTGATCCCGAAGAGCTGGTTACATCTGGAAGGCTGGCGCTGGGTCGTAATTGCCGGGGCGGTATGTTCACTGGTGATCTGGCGTATTCGCCGTAACCTGCCCGAATCGGCCCGCTGGCTGGAACAACAGGGACGTTATCAGGAAGCCCACCGGGTACTGAGTGCAATGGAAAAGCGCTGCGGTATCACACCACCACCGTGGGAAATATTACCCGCGGCAGTTCAGAACTCGCCCCGTGTACAGGGAAGCTTCCGCGAAATATAGGCCCGCCAATGGCGTAAACGAACCCTGATGCTGGTGGTGATGAATTTTTTCCAGGCGATTGGTTTCTTTGGTTTTGGTAACTGGCTGCCGGCACTACTGTCGGGTAAAGGCACCAGCCTGACCCACAGCCTGCTGTATGCTTTTTTTATCACCCTCGCTTATCCGCTCGGTTCACTGATTTGCAGCCGTTATGCCGATAAGTTTGAAAATAAATGGCAGATCGTTATGGCATCGTTAATGACTGTCATCTTCGGTACTCTGTTTGCGCTGGCGGACAGTCCGTTGCTGATGATTATCTGTGGTTTTCTGGTGACATATTCCAATGCCTGGCTGACCTTCAGCTATCATGCTTATCAGACCGAGATATTTCCGACTCATATCCGTGCCAGGGCCGTCGGTTTCTGTTATTCATTCAGCCGCCTGTCGACAGTCTTTAGCAGTATTATGATCGGCGTGATACTGCAATACGCCGGCAGTCAGGGGGTGATTGCCTTTATCGTGTTCAGTATGCTGATGGTAATGTTATCGGTGGGTATTTTTGGCCCCGCCACCCGCGGACGCGACCTGGAAAATATCTGATATATAACAGACCCTCCCCGCGATCTCTGCGGGGAAGGTCTGTCAGTGATCATACGGTTACGGCTGTTTTGATAATCCTTCAACCGTCGCCGCACCTTGTTTGGTACTGACCGTCGCCGATTTCCGCATATCTGCGACCTGATCCGCTGAAACTGTCGACGAGGCAGTGTTACCCCAGCTGTTACGAATAAAGTTCACCACATCAGCCACCTGCTGGTCGTTAAGTCTCCAGCCAAAAGCCGGCATGGTGACCGCAGAAGGTGCGCCATTGACCCCGGGTAAGGTATCCCCTGTCAGCACAATATGGATCAGCGATGCCGGATCCTGCGCTAATACTACCGGATTACCTTTCAGTGCCGGGAAGAAACGGGTGTAACCTGTGCCATCGGTTTTATGACAGGCAGCACAGCTGTCCACATACTGTGCAGCACCGGTCTGATGATCGTCACCTTTCCACAGTGCCTGAGCTGTCTGATCATTCGCTGTAAACCCTGGCTGGCTGGCATCCCGCGGACTGAGAGATTTCAGGTAACTGGCAATGGCATTGATATCATCGGCGCTCAGATATTGCAGACTGTGCTGTACCACATCCGTCATTCCGCCGAAAACAGCCGTATGATCGTTACGGCCGTAACGCAGGAACTGGGCGATATCTGACGTACTCCAGCGTCCCAGACCATCACGATCATCCCCCCGCAGACTGGTGGCCGTCCAGCCATCAATCGGCGCATTGCTGCCGGACAGATAATCGGTGCCCTGACGATTATTCAGGGCTTTTTCCTGCATAGTGATACTGCGCGGTGTGTGGCAGGCACCACAGTGTCCGAGGCCTTCGACCAGATAACGGCCACGGGCCTGTACCGGATCTTCTCCGGCGGCCGCTAGCGCCGGAGCCACCTCAGGGGCAAACATTTTCCGCCACACCGCCAGCGGCCAGCGCATAGAGAGCGGCCACGGAATGCCGGTCGCGTGATTGCTCTGACTTACCGGTGCCACCCCATGCATAAAGTAGGCATACAGGGCATGCATATCGTCATCACTGACCACCGCATACGACGGATATGGCATTGCCGGATAAAGAGTGTCGCCGTTTTTAGCAATCCCGTGGCGCACCGCTTTCTGGAAATCATCGTAGCTGTAGTCACCGATACCGCTGGTCTTGTCCGGGGTAATATTGGTCGAATAAATCGTGCCAATTGGCGTTGCCATTGGCAGGCCACCGGCAAAGGGTTTTCCTCCTTCGCTGGTATGACAGGCCACACAGTCTCCTGCACGGGCCAGATACTCACCACGCTTTACTAAATCCTGCCCGCTGTTATCGGCAGCTACCGCAGAAAAAGCCATTGCACTGAGCAACAGCGTTACTATTCTTTTTTTCATTGTCTGTGCCTCTTATGCCTGTACCAACGGACCCGGGTTTTTCAGGTAAACCTCACGAATGGTTTTTGCTGACCAGTAGGTCAGTGCAGCCACCATCCCGGTCGGGTTATAACCCAGTCCCTGCGGGAAGGCTGAGGCTCCCGGTACAAACACATTTGGCACATCCCAGCTCTGCAGATAGCGGTTAATCGCGCTGGTGTTTGGATCTTCCCCCATAATCGCCCCGCCGTTCATATGGGTGGTCTGATATACGGTGGTATCAAAATGAGTGTCTGCCGTCTTAGCGCCGCCGATAATCATTTTCGGGTTCATTGCTTTGGCAATGTTATGCATTTTCGACACCATAAACTGCGACATTTTGATGTCGTTTTCCTGCCAGTCAAAAGTCATCCGCAGTAACGGCTGACCGTGGGCATCTTTATAGTTAGGATCAAGGTCAAGATAGTTATTGCGATAAGACTGATGCGCACCATGAGCATCCATCGATACATGGTGTGTATAAGTATCAGCCACCGCCGCTTTCCATTCACTGCCCCACGCCGGGGTTCCTGGTGGTGTCGGCAGCCCGGAGATCGGTTTCACACCGGCCTGGTTAACCCAGAGAGGTGAGCCACCGACAAAACCGAGCGGACCATGGTCAAAGTTATCGGCATTAAAATCATCGACCCCGACTCCTGCACCGCCGGCACCGATAAACGGGTTAGTGGTGATATTTTTGTCAAACAGCGCTTTCAGGGTAGAGATATTCTGGTAGGCAAAGTTACGGCCGACAACACCTTCATTAGTTATCGGGTTATAAGGCTTACCAATGCCCGACAGCAGCATCAGATGGACATTGTGGAACTGGAAGGCTGACAGGATCACCAGATCGGCTGGCTGGATCTGCTCGCGACCGCTGGCATCCACATAAGTGACACCGGTCGCCCGTTTTTTATCGTCCGTCAGATTCACCCGTAACACATAAGAGTCATTACGCAGCTCGAATTTTGGCTCCTGACGCAGGGCTGGCAGAATATTGACGTTCGGCGAGGCCTTTGAATACATATAGCAGGCATAACCACTGCAATAGCCGCAGAAGTTACAAGGCCCCATCTGTGCACCATAGGTGTTAGTGTAAGGACCGGACGTATTCGCCGAAGGCATATCATAAGGATGATAGCCGACCGATTCCGCCGCCTCAGCAAACAACTGTGCTGAATAGGTCCGTTTCTGGGCCTTTAACGGGAAATCATCAGAACGGTCCGGGGCAAACGGGTTACCGCCTTTCCCTTTACCCACCAGTTTTCCTTTGACTGTCCAGGCGGTACCGGAAGTGCCAAACACTTTTTCTGCCTGATCAAAGAAAGGTTCCAGCTCATCATAACTGACACCAAAATCCTGGATCGTCATCCCCTGTGGAATAAAGTTTTTACCGTAACGTTCTTCATAGTGGCTGCGCAGCCGCAACTCAGCCGGATCAACACGAAAATGAACGCCTGACCAGTGCAGTCCCGCGCCTCCGGTACCGGTTCCAGGAAGGAACGCATTTAACTGGCGATACGGAACAGCCGTCTGCGAAGGATTGTGGCGGACGGTCACGGTGCTTTTAGACAGATCCTGGAACAGCTTTTTACGCACATTATAGGTCAGTTCATCAATAGACTGAGGATATGCGCCATCAGGATACGTATCACGCTGTGGTCCGCGTTCCAGTGCCACCACATGCAGACCGGCTTCGGTCAGCTCTTTGGCCATAATCGCCCCGGCCCAGCCAAAACCGACAATCACTGCATCTGCTTTTTTCATTTCATTGGCCATGATTATGCCCTTTCTCCGCGAATTGATACCGGTGGGAACGGATAATGTTCACCACGTTCTACCCAGTCCATAAAATCAGCTCTGGCACCGGGGAAACCTATCAGCGTCCAGCCAGCCATTCCCTGGTTGCCACCGTGGATCGGATCACTGAAGAACCCTTCGCGGGTATTTTGTAACAGATAGGAAAAAAACAGCTTACTTGGCAGTTGTGTGAACTGAGCCTGACCGGTTTCAAACGCTTTCAGGGCCGCGATCTGCTGGTCAGCATTCAGGTCAGCGAATACTTTCTGGTACTGTTTTTTACTGTACTCATCTGCTTCTGCCAGACCGAGGCGATAAATTTGTCGCGGCACCAGCGGCAACTGGTATCCCAGTTCTTTCGGGGTATCCGGCGCAAAAGGTCCCTGCATATACCAGTTTGATCCGGTCGCATAAGGCGTATTCATCTGCCGGTCAATATACTCAGGGACACCGGTTTCCAGTGCACCCGGGCCGCGGTCATCGGCGGGAATTAACCGGGCAACCGCCGCAGTAATAAACGCATACTCTTCTGCGGTAAACCAGGATGGCTGATATTCGCGGGCCTGCTGAGGACCATTATCAGGGCGATCGGCAGCCATGGCTGCCGGACTAAATGCAAGTGAACCTATGGCGGTGCTACCAACAGCCATTGCAGGAGCTAAAGTGATCGTTTTTAGTAAAAAATCCCTGCGCGACTGTCCGTTCTTATGTTCTGACATGACATTGCCTCAGTACCGCATATAATGCGGCATGAAATGTTAAATTTTATATTGATGTTTATTTTGTCACCAGCAAAAGTAACAAAACGGTGTTACCGGTAACAATGTGCTTTATTGTATACCTGTTATTAATAAGGTTCAGCAGAAAAAAACATCAATCTCTATTTTTATTAACATTTTCTTGTACTGCGGAAGGTGATAACCCCGCTACACGGGGCTTGTCACTGTCAGAAACATCCTTCAACAGACAGTTAACAGGCTTTAACGCTATAACAGGATGTGACTATTTAATGGAGTTGCTATGTTTAAATGTTTTTTCCCTCGCCCCGGGCTATTCTTCAGCAGCGCGGCTATCTGGAGTCTGGTGGCTATTCTGATCTGGTTTCTTGCCGGCGAAGGCGCATTAGAGGGGATACCTGCCCTGGCAAAAGCGGCCAGCAGCCCGTTACCTGCCACCGTATTCCGCTTTATCCATCTGTCACAGTTGTGGTTTTATTTATACTTCTGGATTGCCACTGCCTTATTCGCTTTGTGCTGGCGGATTATCGATAACCATCCATGGCAACTCTGGTCGGTCTGGGGCTCGGCATTGATAATTTTTTCCACCTGGTTTGGTGTACAGGTCGGGGTCGCGATTAACGCCTGGTATGGTCCGTTTGGGGATTTAATCCAGAAAGCACTGACCAAAGCCGGCTCGGTACCGATCACCGTCTTCTATTCTGAAGTGATCGCTTTCCTTGGCATAGCGCTGGTCGCGGTGGTTATCGGGGTCATGAACTCCTTTTTTGTCAGTCACTGGGTATTCCGCTGGCGTACCGCGATGAATAACTACTATATGGCCAACTGGCAGCAGTTACGCCAGGTGGAAGGGGCGGCCCAGCGTGTGCAGGAAGATACGATGCGGTTTGCCGGCACTCTCGAAAGCTGGGGGGTGAGCTTTATTCAGGCGATTATGACCCTGATTGCTTTTCTGCCGGTATTAGTCAGTTTATCCCACCATGTGAAAGACGTGCCCTTCCTCGGCAATATTCCTTATGCTCTGGTGATTATTGCTTTACTGTGGTCCCTGTTTGGTACCGGCCTGCTGGCCATGGTCGGGATTAAATTACCCGGACTGGAATTTCGTAATCAACGAGTAGAAGCCGCTTACCGTAAAGAGCTGGTATATGGTGAAGATAACGCCGAACGCGCCCTGCCGCCGACGGTACAGGACCTGTTCAGCCGGGTAAGATATAACTACTTCCGCCTGTACTTCCATTATCTGTACTTTAATATCACCCGTATCCTGTATTTACAGGTCGATAATGTGTTTGGTTTGTTTGTATTATTCCCGTCTATCGTTGCCGGTACCATTACCCTGGGGATCATGAACCAGGTCTCTAACGTGTTTGATCAGGTGAGATCATCTTTCCAGTATCTGATTACCTCCTGGTCAACACTGGTTGAACTGATGTCAATTTATAAACGTCTGCGCAGCTTTGAGCAGATCCTGCAGGATAAGCCACACGACGAAATGATGCATGACGCAGCAGAGTAAACCGGCTTACATCGCGTGTCGTCCAAAGTGACACGCGATATCCTGCAGTTTGTGGTTCATTCAGATAACAGAGGTAAAAAAGGTCGCTATTCCGGGAGATAGTCCGGCGCAGTCATGCTGTACTGTGACAAAGCAGGTTGATTCTGATCGGCTGCCGTGACACAGCCATCAATGAGCTTCCGCAGAACCCAATTGTTTTACTATGGAACGTCAATATGAAAAGCACCGGATTATCCTGTCTGCTGGCACTGCTGACCGGCATCGCCTCAATGCACAGTATGGCAGCAGATACCGCGACCATTAAACAGCTTGCGGTCACAGACATTCATCCTACCCAGCCAGCGGTTGGCTATGATGAAATTCGCTATAAAGTCGCCCTTTTCCGGGCCAGCCCTCGCCAGTTATTTGATAGTTTCTGCGAAAACAACGGCGCGGGAAAAGTCAGTCACTTTACCCGTCAGTCGGTGATCACTAACCCCGGCAGTTTCAGTTGCCAGTCGCCGTACGGTACTTATCCCAATGCCATTAAAAGTGCGGTCATCGGGCCTGACCACCAGCTATACCTGACCGATGGTCATCATACGGTCAGTGTATTCCGTGAAATTGCCGGCAATCAGCCATTTAATTTCAGCGTCCGAATCACTAATGACCTGAGTTCACTGCCCGATATGGCAGCATTCTGGCGCTGGATGCAGCAGCATAATCTTAGCTGGTTAAAAGATCCGGCAGGTAATGCCGTTGCCCCGGCAGACCTGCCTGCTCAGGTTGGTATGAAATTTATGGCCAATGATGATTATCGTTCAGTGGTCTATTTCCTGCGTTCGGTGTCCTATAAGAAGCCGGAAAACGCACCGCCGTTCCTTGAATTCTATTTAGGTGACTGGCTGCGTCATAACCAGCCGTTTAACGACGGAGCACTGACCCGTAAGAGTGGTTATGCAGGTTACCTGGCGAAAGCTGCGCAGGCGATGACTCAGGCGGATGGCAGTACTCATACCACCGCAGAACCATCGTCACCGACCCTCGCTCAGTTGGGTAAACTGGATACGGTTAACCAGAAAAAACTGCAAAAACTGAGCGCTGCCGGCGGGAAACTTTCAGTGTTATTTGCTGCCCCGGCCAAAAAAGCCTGACTGAGATATCGGAGGGTTATGCCGTTGTTCAACGGCTGACGCAACAGAGAAAGGCCCGCAATAACGGCGGGCCTTTTATCTGATTCGCTTACAGACGGATACTCATGACTTCATCAGCAGAAGTCGCAGGCTTATCACGTGTCGCCGGTTGTTTAACCGAAACAAACAGGGTATTGCCATCGGCGGACAATGCCAGACTGTTCGGTAATCCGGGCGCTTTTACCGTCTGTTTCACTGAATAATCTTTTGTATCGATAATACTGACAGTTCCCTCTTTACGATGGGTAACATAGAGCTCATCGCGGGCAGGGTTAAACAGTACTGCCAGTGATTCAGGTACCGCGATAGTATGAATAACTTTTCCGGTCGCGGTATCAGCAACCAGCACCCCTGCCTGTTTAAAGTCCGTGATAAACAGCCGGTTCCCTGTTTTATCCAGCGCAATATTCAGTAACGCACTGTCTCCGCTCTCCACCACCCTGACCCGTTTTTCGATACGATTATTGCCAGTGTTAATCATCAACAGCTCACCATCGCTGTTGGTGATATACAGGGTGTGGTTTTTACTGTCCAGTGCCACGCCGGTAGCAATTTTCCCTGTGTTTTTAATCGTATCCAGCAATGTCAGATTTTTTGCATCAACCACCCAGACCACGCTGTCAGCACCGACGCCGGGGATATACAAACGGTCAGTCGCCGCATCAAACACGATTTCACGTACCTGTAACGGTCGCAGAGTCTCAGTGCGTTTACGGCCATCCAGCACCAGATGTTTAAGCTCTGCGCCGCTATTCACATCGATCAGGGTTACTGCACCTTCACGGCTGTTACCGAGGAATAAACGGTTATTCTGTTGATCCAGGGCGACACCAAACGGTTTATGGGTATTTTTCAGTGTCCGGACACTCTGTAAGCTCTGTGGGTCCAGCCGGTATACCATGCCGCCCTGATCGTCGCGGCCCTGCGCGCTGGCCACAAACAGCGTATTGTCAGGCTGGCTGTAGACCAGTTCATATAACCCTTTATCTACGGGTTTACTCATAACGGATACTTCTGCGGCAAAGCTGTGAGCAGAAAATAACGCGGTAACCAGTACCAATGGACGGAAAAAAGCATGATGATAATTAAACATGTCGATAACGTCTCCAGAGTAATAAGCGGCACATAACCGGGGTATGGCCGGATCAGGCCTGCGTGATCAAAGATAAGGAAATGATTTTCCATTTGATAAGAATAATCATTTACATACTGGATGAATAGTATTTTATGATGACCACGGACCAATAATGCCTGGTTTGTGAGTGACCACTACTTTCTCTGGCTGCTGTTATCGGGCTGACAGCAGCCGGCAGCCGCTCAGAGCTGCGCAGGTAATACGGCTAATAATGCCTGACGGATAAAGCCCTGATGCTCTGCCAGTAATGCACTGGCTTGTGAAGCCTCCAGTCCTGCCAGTAACATAATAATCGCTGTCTTACACTGTCCCTGGCAGGCGTCCAGTGCCTGCTGCGCATCGGCAGCCTGACAGCCCGTTGCCTGCATCACAATATTCACCTGCCGCTGTACCAGTTTATGGTTAGTCGCTTCCACATCGACCATCAGGTTACCGAACACCTTACCACTGCGGATCATTGCCCCGCTGGACAGCATATTCAGTACCATTTTTTGTGCCGTTCCGGCTTTCATCCGCGAAGAGCCGGTAATGACTTCGGGTCCGACCACCGGCGTCAGCGCAATAGTCGCCCTGGCGGCCATTTCGCCATCCGGATTACAACTCAGGGACACCACCGTCGCCCCACATTGCTCCGCGTATTCCATCGCCCCCAGCACATAGGGCGTTCTGCCGCTGGCGGCAATACCCACCAGGATATCCCGCTGAGTAAAGTCGATGGCCTGCAGATCCTGCACACCCTGTGCACGATTATCTTCCGCATTTTCCACCGCCTGCAGGATAGCAGGCTCTCCGCCGGCAATCAGGCCAGCCACCTGACCGCGCGGAGTTCCGAAGGTTGGCGGGCACTCACTTGCATCCAGAATACCCAGCCTGCCAGAGGTACCTGCACCACAATAAATTAACCGGCCGCCACAGGAAAAAGCCGCAGTGATTGCATCCACTGCGCGGGCAATATCCGGCAGGATAGCTTCTACCGCAAGGGCAACTTTTTTATCTTCCTGATTGATTACCGCCAGCATCTGTTCTGTCGTCAGCTGGTCGATAGTTTCACTGGCAGGATTACGGCCTTCCGTAATCAGTTTGTTTAAGTCGGTGGTCATCGGTTACGCATCCTGTGGCAAGTCAGGCTGCATCATAGAACATGCGGCGCAGAGGCGAAAGCAGCGGGTGGCCAATAGGCGGAGAGGCGTGGCGGAAAAAATAACGGGGCCGCTACGGCCCCGTCGATCAACACATCAGTCTTCGAGCAGATGCGCTTTCATTTTTTGCTCATAGGCCAGCGCTTTTTCTGAATCGAACTGTTTTTCCCAGCGGGCAATCACCAGCACGGCTAACGCATTACCTACCACATTCAGTGCAGTACGCGCCATATCCATAATACGGTCGACCCCGGCAATAAACGCCAGTCCTTCAAGAGGAATACCGACACTGCCCAGCGTTGCCAGCAGTACCACAAAGGAGACCCCGGGCACCCCGGCAATCCCTTTTGAAGTGACCATCAGGGTCAGCACCAGGACGATCTCTTCAGTCAGAGACAGGTCGATGCCATACAACTGGGCGATAAAGATGGCAGCAATACTCTGATACAGGGTGGAACCATCAAGGTTAAAGGAATAACCGGTCGGTACCACAAAGCTGGTGATCGAGTTAGGGGCACCATAGGCTTCCATTTTTTCCATAATCCGTGGCAACACGGTTTCAGAGCTGGAGGTGGAATAGGCCAGAATCAGTTCATCTTTCAGGATGCGAATAATCGTCATAATACGCAGACCACAGATCCTGGCCACCGCCCCAAGAATTACCAGCGCAAACAGTAAAATCGCGGCATATACCAGACCGACCAGTTTTGCCAGTGGCACCAGAGAAGCGAAGCCGAAGTTGGCGATGGTCACGGCGATCAGGGCGAAAACCCCCACCGGCGCATAACGCATAATCATATGCGTCACTTTAAACATGGTTTCTGATACTGAGCGGAACAGACCAGTCAGCGGATCACGGTGTTCTGCCGGTAAGGCTGACAATCCCATACCAAACATCACCGAGAAGAAGATGATGGCCAGCATATCGCCGTTAACCAGTGAGGCAAATATATTCTGCGGAATAATGGATAAGATCGTCGATACCAGACTATGAGGGCCACTTTCCACCTGCCGGGTGGTAGCTTCATATTTTGAGATATCCGTCGTGGTCAGGGTCGACATATCAATACCCGAGCCCGGATGGAAAACGTTAGCTAACGTAATTCCAAGGACAATGGCGATAGTGGTAATGACTTCAAAATAAACAATCGTTTTGACGCCAATACGCCCCAGTTTTTTCGCATCACCGACACCGGCAATACCGACGATCAGCGATGATATAACGATCGGTACTACGATCATCTTAATCAGATGAATAAAGATATCACCGGCAGGTTTAAGTACATTAATAATTAACCAGTCCCGGTCATCTGGCTGGTTATGCAGGACAGCACCCACTACCACACCCAGAACCAGAGCAATAAGTATTTGCCAGGCAAGACTAATCTTTATGCCTTTTTTCATTTTTATTTCCTTAGTCGGACTTCCCGCTCTCTTCTCACAGCCAGAGAATTATTTTGGGAAGTGAACAAACACCGGGTTAATACAGTACTAATCTTATAGAAAATTGCTGACAAACCCTGCATAAGAGATAGATAATTAACATTTTTAGACAGGTTATGGCAACCTTATTCCGTAACGAATAAAAAGCACAGTTAACCTGCACCTTGCCTGCCCGCAACAAATTTATGTTATAAGTCACTGTTATAAATAGTGATAACAGGAGACATTCCCCGATATTTTATCGTAACAGCCGACTCAGTTAATCCTGAGTGAGATTCAGGAAGCAAATAACAAACCAAAAGAAATTTTTATAACTACTGCTTTTAACTATCATTTGGTAAGAAATGAGGTAACCCTCCGATAATACGACTTTTCTCTGTCACGTGATCTGCAACACAAAAACAAAATATCCCTTTCTGTAATCATTTAAATAACATTAAAAATACATAATATTAACATTTTACAGGAGGCCTGATATGAGCCAGATCTATAAACACCCGATCCCCGCGAGCATCGCTGAGCATGCCCTGATCAGTCCGCAACAATACACCACAATGTACCAACATTCTGTGAACAACCCTGATACTTTTTGGGCTGAACAGGGGAAAATTCTGGACTGGATCACTCCTTTTACTAAGGTAAAGAACTCTTCTTTTGCGCCGGGAAATATCCGTATTCGCTGGTATGAGGACGGCACACTGAACCTGGCGGCAAACTGCCTCGATCGCCACCTGGCAACCAGCGCAGATAAAACAGCCATTCTCTGGGAAGGTGATAATCCCGATGAAAGCCGGCATCTGAGCTACCGGGAGTTACATCAGCAAGTCTGCCGCGCCGCGAATATGCTGCGCCAGTTAAATGTTAAAAAAGGCGATGTTGTCGCTATTTATATGCCAATGGTGCCGGAGGCGGCCATTGCCATGCTGGCCTGTGCACGTATCGGGGCGGTACATACGGTCATTTTTGGCGGTTTTTCCCCGGATGCCGTTGCCGGACGGATCATTGATTGCGGTGCGCGGCTGGTGATCACCGCCGATGAAGGAGTACGTGCGGGTCGAACGATCCCCCTGAAAAAAAATGTCGATGATGCACTAAAAAATCCGGCGATCACCACTATCGAAAATGTGGTGGTTTTTCGCCGCACCGGCGGTTTTTCCGGCTGGCAGCAGGGGCGTGATCTGTGGTGGCATGAACTGATGGCTGCCGCCGGTACAGAGCACCTTCCGGTGGCGGTTAATGCCGAAGACCCGCTGTTTATTCTCTATACTTCGGGCTCTACCGGTAAGCCAAAAGGGGTATTGCACACTACCGGCGGATATCTGGTGTATGCCGCCACAACGTTTAAATACGTTTTCGATTATCATCCGCAGGATATTTACTGGTGTACTGCTGATGTGGGCTGGATCACTGGCCACAGCTACCTGTTATATGGCCCGCTGGCCTGCGGTGCCACCACACTGATCTTCGAAGGCGTTCCTGACTGGCCAACGCCGGCCAGAATGTCACAGGTCGTGGATAAACATCAGGTTTCGATTCTCTACACCGCCCCGACGGCAATCCGTGCTCTGATGGCAGAAGGCGAAAAAGCCATCGCCGGTACAGAGCGTACCAGCCTGCGAATTCTGGGGTCAGTCGGCGAACCCATCAATCCTGAAGCCTGGGAATGGTATTACCGGCATATGGGTAACGGCCATTGTCCGGTTGTCGATACCTGGTGGCAGACCGAGACCGGGGGCTTTATGATCACCCCGTTACCGGGTGCCACTGAGCTGAAAGCGGGCTCTGCTGCTCGTCCGTTTTTTGGCGTACAGCCGGCGTTAGTCGATAATCACGGGGTGGTGCAACAGGGAGCCGGTGAAGGGAATCTGGTGATCACTGACTCCTGGCCGGGTCAGGCACGGACCCTGTACGGTGATCACCCGCGGTTTGAACAAACCTATTTCTCTGCCTTTAAAAACTGTTATTTCAGTGGTGACGGTGCGCGGCGTGATGAAGACGGTGATTACTGGATCACCGGCCGTGTGGATGACGTTCTTAACGTTTCAGGACACCGCCTGGGGACCGCAGAAATAGAATCAGCACTGGTTTCTCATCCGAAAATAGCAGAAGCGGCAGTGGTGGGAATTCCTCACAGTATCAAGGGACAGGCAATTTATGCCTATGTCACCCTGAATGCAGGCGAAGAACCGACGGCAGAGCTATATCACGACGTCCGCCAGTGGGTACGTAAGGAAATCGGACCTATCGCGACACCGGATATCCTGCACTGGGCAGAAATGCTGCCAAAAACCCGCTCGGGGAAAATTATGCGTCGTATTCTGCGTAAGATTGCGACCGGAGAAACCACCGGACTGGGGGATACTTCAACCCTGGCTGACCCGGGCGTGGTTGAAAAATTACTCGAAGAGCAGCAGACAATAAAAATGCCGTAACCGGCCTGCGTTTATACTGCCAGATAACCCCGCAGACCAGGCTGCGGGGTTGATCACTCAGAAGCTGACAGAAGCGCTGAGGTATGGACCATTATTCAGGACGTTATTTTTATTGCTGTCTTTGTTATTCAGTTCAACATACTGATACCCGGCGCGCAGAGTCAGCAATGAAATCGGAGTAAAGCTGACCCCCCCGGCCGCTTCCTCATAGTGGTTGAGGTGTGCCGAGAAGGATTCAGGAGCGTAATAGTATTCACCATACACGCCCCACATGCTGTTCAGTTGATAACTGACACCCGAACCTACAGCAACAGTAAAGCCGTCTTTACCGTTTTCCGGATGCGTAAATAACGCTTTCGCCGCAGGAGAGACATTTAACGGCCCCACCGACAGGTTATATCCCAGCGCTGCTCCGGCGACACTGCCGTCATCATTGCTGCGTAACCAGTTACCTTTCAGAAACAGGCCGGGTGATGAAGACCCCAGCCCGACACTCAGGTTAGTACTGTGCTTACCGACATCCACACTGCCTTCAATAGCCTGAGCCATACCGCTGGCCATCACACCCGCCAGCCCTGCTGCAAGGATAATTTTTTTCATTGTAATACTCCCGGATAAATAAAAGACGCGCTACCCGGACATTTGACCAGCATAGAAAAGCAGCGGCAACCTGTTTATCGGTAAACGAAAGTATATTTCATCATATTCTGAAATATAATGTTCACCCTTATGCCACCGCCCACATAATATGACCAATAATCGGCGCAGCCAGAACCGTTACCACCCCGGCCAGCATCATCACCAGACTGGAAACCACACCTTCCTGAGGCCCCAGCTGATAGGCTTTTGCGGTACCGGCACCGTGGGAAGCTGCTCCCAGTCCGGCTCCTTTTGACAACCCCTGTTTAATCGCCAGCCGGAGGAACATAAAATCACCAATCGCCATCCCGAAGACCCCGGTCAGCACCACAAACAGGGCGACCAAATCAGGCTGTCCCCCTTCCTGCCGGGCCGCAGCCAGTGCAAACGGGGTAGTTATCGAGCGGACGGCCAGGCTACGCTGGATCTCTTCAGGCAGAGTAAATAAACGCGCCAGCCAGACGGAACTGCACACCGCCACCAGGGTCGCGGTCACCACACCGGCACTCAGAGACATCCAGTGACGTTTTATAATGTAGACATTCTCATAGACCGGTACGGCAAAGGCGAGGGTTGCCGGGCCCAGCAGCCATAACAACCAGTGGCTCTGGGCGATATAATCGTTCCAGCTGATATGTGTCACCAGTAATAGGGCCACCAGCACCATCGGTGTCATCACCAGTGGCATCAGAATCAGAATACGCCAGCGACGATATAAACGTTTATTCAGGTAATACACCAGAATCGTCACGACAAAACATAACAGACTGATCAGCAAATCATTCATGGCGGGCCTGCTTACGTGCTGCACGCTGTGTTTCATAACGGTAAATATGTTCCACCACAAAAGAGGTGGCAGCTAACACCATCACGGTACTGATAGCGATAACCAGACAAATACGGACACCATCTTCACGTAACAAAGTACCGTAATTGACCACTGCCACCACTGCAGGGACGAAAAACAATAGCATCTCGGCCAGCAGCCAGTTAGAGCCGGCTTTGACCCACTTCAGTGGCAGCACACGACTGACAATTAACAACAGCATAAGTACCATGCCCACAATATTCGCCGGCAGGGGAATATGCAGCCATACCACCAATTGTTCAGAAAATAAAAATAAGCCGATATAAATCAGAACCTGTACAGGCAGCTGTAACAAATGGGGTAATTTTGTCAGCCGCTGCGAACGAAGGGCTGCAAGCATGGTGAATTCCTCGTGGAAAGTGAATGTTGTCAGTATACAACCCGGCCACCAGGTGAATAAAATGAACTAAAATTATCTTAACCATGCCATTTAGGAATAGTTATGGATGTAAAGGCTATTCGGTATTTTACTGAAGTTGTGCGCCAGCAGAGTTTTACCCGCGCGGCAGAGAAACTGTACGTCACTCAGCCGACAATCAGTAAGATGCTGCGCCAGCTGGAAGAGGAACTCGGCTGTACCCTGCTGCTCCGGGAAGGCCGTAAGCTGTACCTGACGGACAGTGGTAAAGCCGTATATCAACGGGGAAACGCTATCCTGCAGGAGTTCCGCCAGCTGGAGGCCGAAATAAGCGACATTAATCAGTTAATGACCGGGGAACTGCGGCTGGGTATACCGCCAATGGTCGGTATGCAGATTGTCGGCTCAATCTCTGCTTTCCATAAACGCTATCCGGGGGTTGAGCTTAAAATTTCCGAATTTGGCGGGCTGGCGGCCCA
Source organism: Tatumella sp. JGM130 (assembly GCF_018257525.1). Lineage (NCBI taxonomy): Bacteria > Pseudomonadati > Pseudomonadota > Gammaproteobacteria > Enterobacterales > Erwiniaceae > Tatumella > Tatumella sp. JGM130. The sequence continues at coordinate 59,581 of NZ_JAERJS010000006.1, forward strand.
GCAGGCTGTGTTACAGGGGCGTCTTGATATCGCCATGACCGCATTACCTGCCGAAAGTGAGTTTCCGCTACAGGTATTACCGCTGATGGAACACCGGCTATGTGTACTGGTGCCACGCACTGATGCCTGGCTGCAACGGGAACGGGTTTCTCTGGAGGAAGTGGCGAGGTTTCCGCTGCTGGTCTTCAATGAAGAGTTCTCCCTTAACCGCCAGTTGAATAAATTATTCCAGCGGATGGGACTGACACCGGCTATTGCTATCCGCAGCGGACAATGGGATTTCCTGGCGGCAATGGTTCAGGCCGATATGGGCGTTGCGATTTTGCCCGAACCTATCTGCCAGCGGCTGGATCCGGCGTCACTGCTGTGGCTGCCCCTGGAGTCAGAACTGACCTGGACACTCGGCCTGGTCTGGCGTGACGGTAACTATATTTCCAGCAGTACCCGCGCCTGGATTGACTGCTGCCGCGAGTTCTGGCCGGATAATCCACCGGTGGTTTCTTTATAGTCCATGGCGGGAGCCTGTCTGGCTCCCCCCGGGGCGGTTACTCTTCTTTTTCTATCAGTAAGGCTTCCAGTAAGTCGAGATCGCGTAACAGCTTTTGCATCGACTCATTACTGATTTGCTGAGTCGCACGCATATGATAGACCTCCGCCCGCTCGGCACGCAGTGCCGCCAGACGAAAACGCCGTTCCAGATTCTCGGTAAACATAGCCCGTTCCACATCGTCTTTACCGTCAATCCTGCGGCGTAAATTGCCGGTCACACGGGAGCTGACTTCTTTCAGTACATCAGGGTCAATATTCTCCTCCGGGTCTTTCGACAGGCGCTCTTCCATCTTATACAGGCTATCGATGGCCACTTTAGCCATCACCGCACGGGCAGTACGCAGTTCACGGGCATTTTCACTCTTATCCATTCCCGGGATACCACGCAACAGCACCGGCAGAATAATCACCCCGGCAATCAGGGAGAACATAATCACCCCTGTTGCCAGAAACACTAATTCGTAACGGGCGGGAAAGGCATCACCGTTCGCCAGATACAACGGAATTGAAAGAACACCGGCCAGAGTGACCGCCCCGCGAACCCCGGCAAAGGTGGCAATCAGCATCTCACGGGTCGAGTAATTACTGAACTCCATCGGGTTTTTCTTCAGCACACGCAGGCTGAGCCGCTGCATAATAAACAGCCAGCAGAAACGGACCAGTAATAAGGCGCTATAGACCAGGGCTACATCAGCAAATAAAGTCCAGATACTGACATTGGTATCGGCGTTCGCCTGCTGTATTGAGGTTTCAAGGATACTGGGTAACTGCAGACCCAGCATCAGGAAGACCATGCCGTTAAACACAAATTCCAGCATTTGCCAGACACTGTTTGCTCTTAAACGCATGGCTAACGGTGCCTGACGGATAATCCCCGACCGGGTGATGGTCATCCCTGCCGCCACTGCCGCCAGGATACCGGAGAACCCGAAATGTTCGGCAATAATATAAGACGCAAAAGGCAACAGCATCAGCAACACCGTTTGTGTTGCCGGGTCATCCCCGCTCCAGCGGCTCAGCAAGCGTAACGATTTACCGTACAGCCAGCAGATCAGTACCCCGGCCACCAGCCCGCCGACAGCAACTTTAAGAAATTCGATAGTCGCACCGGACCAGGTAAACACCATCGTCCCCATCGCTACCGCAACGGCAAACTTCAGTGATACCAGGCCGGAAGCATCGTTCATTAAGGCTTCACCCTGAACTATCGACATGATTTTCTTTGGAATACGCCCTTCCCCGACAATACCGGAAAGTGCGACGGCATCGGTTGGAGAGAGTACCGCTGCCAGGGCAAAGGCGGGGATTAAAGGAATACCCGGCACCGTCCAGTAAATCAGATAACCGATACCCACCACCGTTATCAGCACCAGCACCAGTGCCAGACCGATAATTTCCCGGCCATGGTGCAGAAACTCACTGGTCGGTGTTTTCCAGCCATCAGCAAACAGTAACGGCGGGATAAACAGCACCAGGAACAGTTCCGGGTCAAAATCCACATGCAGGCCGACAGACGGCCATGCCAGGATCGCACCGGCAATGATCTGTACTAACGGTAAGGGGATATGAAAAGGGAGTAATCTGCCAGCGACCCCGGACAGCGAAACAACCAGCGTCATAATCAGTATGGTAAAGAAGATTTCCATGCTTTCCTTTAGCCTCTTCCACAGGCGTATAAATATCAATTACAAAATCATATACCTGATAGTGTAAAACAAAATAAGACAATTAAACGCATCCCGGTGTGCGAAATATCCTCTGCCCGCAGGGTTTACAGATTTATCCTTGTTCCGCGAGACTTTTTCCGCCTGATTCAGGCTGCGGATCCCCGCGACTGTCTGCCGGCGGGTTTCTCTCTAATAATACTGCCCCCTGCCCGCTGGCCGCTAACTGGTCGCCCGGGTTACGTAACGGACAGTCACGCATCGACAGACAGCCGCAGCCGATACATCCGTTCAGATCATCACGCAGGTGAGTCAGAGTCTCAATCCGTTTATCCAGCTCTTCGCGCCAGTGACGGGTCAGGGTTTCCCATTCCCCGACAGACATACGTTTATTTACCGGCATCTGCGCAAGATTTTCACTGACTGTTGCCAGCGGGATACCAATCCGCTGAGCCACTTTAATAATCGCTACCCTGCGTAATACATCACGGCTATACCGGCGCTGATTCCCGCTATTACGGGTACTGGCAATCAGCCCTTTGCTTTCATAAAAATGCAGGGCTGAAACCGCCACCCCGCTGCGGCGCGCAACTTCCCCTGGCGTCAGTACCGGCTTCGGATAGTTTCTCTCTTTTTTCATATTCGGCCTTTACCTCAAGTTAACTTGAGGAATTATACTCCATCCCGACATAAATACCGAACCACTCCCCCGGTGACCAGCCTTACCGTAAAGGACAGAACTATGATGCAAGAAGAAATCATTCATTCGTTAACCCAGTGGATTAACCAAAATCTCGGGAAACATTTATCGATCGATGAGGTCGCTGCTAAATCGGGATATTCGAAATGGCACCTGCAACGTATGTTCCGCGCAGTGACACAGCAAACCCTTGGCGACTATATTCGTGAGCGTCGTCTGGAGATGGCCGCTGTTGCCCTGTGTAAAACCCGGCGTCCGGTATTTGATATCGCCTTACAGTATGGTTATGAGTCACAGCAAACTTTTTCACGGGTGTTCCGTCGCCAGTTCGACCAGACACCGACCGCTTATCGCCAGACGATGCGCTGCAATGAATTCCATACGGACAGCCGCACCGCCACCGGCCATCATGCGACCGCTTCCGGTATGATGTAACGATAATGCTGCCAGGCTGGCGGCATTACCTGTACTCTGCCGCTTCCCCCCTCTTTTCAGCGCTTATTTTTTGTTCTCCCCCGCAGATTAACCGTCTATAATGTGACCCGCATCACAAATTCAGGCTGTCCGGCCTGCTGATCCCCCGCGGTCAGGAGACCCGTCGGCAGAGATCACCGCACTTTATTTCAGCGCCGGTCACAGGTAAAAATGGCTACATTAACTGCAAATTTTCTTATTATGCGCTGGGGATTACTCAGTGCACTGGCGATGTTTCTCGCCAGTAGCGCCACGATCAAATGCCGGCGGCATCACCTTACTCTGTTCAGTGTTCTCTGTGCCGGCTTCGGGGTGATCATGTCCTGCTGGTTCGTGACCGGTCTGATGGGTATTCCTTTCAGCGCTGAACAATGGCACGGGTTTGTCAGCAACGCTCAGGATATTCTGACTCAGGTGATCAAAAATACCCCGTCTTCCTGGCCTGATGAATAGGGTTAGTTCAGGAAGGGCATTCTGAAAATGGCTGGCTGCCTGCCGGAGGCCCTTACCGCAGACCGGCAGTCACAGACATCGGCAGGGATGCCAGAGTCTGGCGAAAACCGAAAAAAATCCCCGCCGGCAATACTGCCGGCGGGGATTTTTTATCAGGGATGTATACAGGGTATAGCACGCTATACCCTGAACAATCACCGTTAAGGTAATTTATAAGCGACGATGTAGTCGCCCATTTTAGTTCCGAACGAACCATGTCCGCCGGCAACAATCACCAGATACTGCTTACCGTCAACTTCATAGGTCATAGGTGTTGCCTGACCACCTGCCGGCAGACGAGCCTGCCACAGCAGTTTACCGTCACGTACGCTGTAAGCACGGATGTAGTCATCCAGGGTCGCAGCGATAAAGAACACGTTACCGGCCGTTGTGATTGGTGCACCCAGCATCGGAGTACCGACGGTGATTGGTGGTAAAGGAATCGGACCGCCGCTGTCGCGGATAGTACCAATACGTTTTTTCCACACAATCTGGTTAGTTTTCAGGTTAACCGCAGACACAAAGCCCCATGAAGGTTCCATACATGGCAGACCAAACGGTGACAGGAACGGATTCAGTTCAACACCATAAGGAACACCATACATGTGCTGCAGGCCTGCTTCGCCACCTGAACCACCGCCACCATTTTTAGGCGGTTCCATCGGGTTGTTCGGACCACGAGGGATCAGTTTTGAAACAAACGGCAGTTGCATCGGGTTAGCAATAGCGAAGTCGCTGCCACCGTTAACTGAAATACCACCCCACTCGAACATACCCAGGTTACCAGGGAATACCAGAGTCCCCTGCTCTGATGGCGGAGTGAAAGTACCGTCATACTTCAGACGGTGGAACATGATACGGCAGATCATCTGATCAAACATCGTACCGCCCCACATCTTACTGCCGGTCAGTTTTGCCTGAGGACGGAAAGTAAGTTCAGAGAATGGCTGGGTCGGAGACACATGGTCACCTTTAGCCGCGCCCTGTGGTACCGGAAGTTCCGGTGCCGGTACAACCAGTTTGCCGGTTTCACGGTTCAGGACAAAAATGTTACCTACTTTAGTCGGTACATAAATGATCGGCTGAACCTTACCGTCTTTATCAGTAATGTCTGCCAGCGTTGGCTGAGCCGGAATATCCATATCCCACAGATCGTGATGGACAGTCTGGTAGAACCACACTTCTTTACCGGTCGTCGCATTCAGCGCCAGAATACCACTGGCGTAACGCTCCTGCTCCGGAGTACGGTCACCGCCCCAGATATCAGGGGTAGTTACACCCATCGGCAGGTAGACCATATCCAGTTTGGCATCATAAGCGGCTGGCGCCCATGAGTTAGGAGAGTTGGCGCTGTAGTGCTGACCATCTGCCGGAATGGCGTTTGGATCTTTAGCACCCGGATCGAATGCCCACAGCAGTTTACCGTTATTCACATCGTAGCCACGGATAACGCCTGACGGCTCGCGGGTAGAGTAGTTATCGGTAACTGCACCGGCAATCACAATCACTTTATCAGTGATGATTGGCGGGGAAGTTGGCTCATAGCCACCCGGGAAGGCATTCGGCTGCTGATGTTGCAGATCCAGCTCACCGTTATTAGCAAATTCTTTACACAGCTGGCCATTTTCCGCGTCGACTGCAAACAGACGACCATCATTGACTGGCAGGTAAATACGGCGTGAACAGGCAGCAGGAGATGCCGGAGCATTCTGCGGGTTCACAGCAGCATTGAAGTCGTGATAAGAAACACCACGGCAAGTCATATGCTGGAAGGTCGGGTCGTATTTGATTTTTGGATCAAAACGCCATTTTTCTTTACCCGTCGCCGCATCAATCGCCACCAGAATCTGGTGTGCAGTACAGGTGTACAGCAGATTACCTACTTTCAGCGGTGTCGCTTCGTTAGTAATCTCGCCCGGGTCATCAGCACGTTTTACATCGCCTGACTGGTAGGTCCACGCCACTTGCAGATTTTTAACATTATCTTCATTAATCTGGCTAAGAGGAGAGTAACGGTCACCTGCCTGAGTACCACCATAAGCGGTCCAGTCGGCACCGGCATTCGCCTGAGATGGCGCAGCTGGTGCTGCAACATTCAGCGTACCGTTAATTTCCTGTGGATCTTTACCGAAGAACGCACCAACGACCATTGCCAGGTTGATTACAATTGCAATCACCATCAGCGCCGTCGCTTTTTTGTTTGGTGCGGCCAGCTGGCGATAAACGAATGGCAGAATCATCCAGATACCAAACAGTACCCAGATATCCAGACGTGGCGCCAGAGCCCAGAAATCAAGGCCGGATTCACAATAGGCCCAGACAGCAGTGCCTAACAGGATGAGAGTGTAAAGATAAAAAGCACAGCTTCTTTTCTTTAACAACATAACAGTGAACACCGCCATAGCGATGCCGCTGATCAGATAGTAGGACGTTCCGCCCAGCGTCAGTAACCAGCCACCGCCGATTAGTAACCACAAGGTGCAGAATACCGATATTACTAGTGTTATGAGGCGAAAACCTCGGGATTCCCGTGACATTCAATTAACCTTCAAGTCAACAACTGTATATATAAGTAAAAGAGTCGACTATAAGGTTAGACCTTTTTAATTGGTTTTAATAATGTTTTTTGTGATCCTGACACATTGACAATAACATTTTTTCATAGTCCTGATGACAGGTCGCCAACAAAACTGTTCATTTATCCGTACAAATTCCTGAAAAAAATCTACACATTAGCGGCACGATTCAGATTTTTCCGGAGACAGGCCATATAGCTGAATAGAAAAAATAATGTATTTAAAAGAATAAATAAGAATAAAGAAATGGCAGATAATCTGCCGTATCTCAGCTACTCTGGAGAGTGGTAACGGTTACACTAATATCCTGTTTAAGACGGTACCGCTAAACATCCGGCAGCCGGACACCCTCAGAGTAAAATCGCCCCTGCCTCTCCCCCTGACGCCCTGTCCTGACAGCCGCTCTGCGATGACTCCCCGGCCGCTTTTTCTGCGCCAGTCCACTGATAGTAAAGATAACTTATTATTTTATCAGAAGATAATGCTTATACCGGTGCTCAGCGGCAGATCTTATCGGGAAAACACCGGGCAGGCAGTTTTACGCTTGCTCCTTTGCCGGGAGCTGCGGATACTGGCCAAAGGATACCCTCCGCTACAGATGGCAACCTGCAATCTCAGAACCCCGCAGGTTCCGTATTAACCTTCAGTACCGGACAACGGCTATCCCATAACGACAATAATCAGGGGTTGATTCAATGCTTCAGTTTTCTAACGGTTTTCTGCTGAGCCTTTCACTGTGCCTCGACATTGGTATCGCGAATATTGCGATGCTCACTCTGGCAATGCAGCGCGGTTACTTTTACGGTTTCTGGCTGGGTATAGGCAGCTGTATTGGTGATTTAGCCTATGCGTTACTGGCCATGACAGGTCTGGCTGTCTTACTGAAGTTTGAAGCGGTGCGCTGGGTACTCTGGGTGGGCGGAGGAACAATATTAGTCTGGTTTGCGATAAAGATGCTGCGGGCAGCATTACAACAAACGACAGCGTTGAAGGTCAGTGAAGCCATCGCCTCCGGATCATTACCCCGTGAATTTTGCCGCGGCATTCTGCTTGCCATCTCTTCACCGTCCGCGATTTTGTGGTTTGTCACCGTTGGCGGGGCTCTGATTTCACGGCTGGGTCAGCACAGCATTGCGGCATCCGGCCTGTTCCTCGGCGGATTTTTTACCGCCGGGGTACTCTGGACCTGCACACTCTGCCTGGCAGGCAGTGTCGGCGGGAAATTACTCGGCAACCGCTTACTGACATTTTCCTATCTGGCATCCGCAGTCATTTTCAGCTATTTCGCAATAACGGTTATCATCTCTGGCTACAGGGAATTTATTACCGGTTAAAAAAAGAGATCCCGCCAGATCAGCGGAACCTGCCACAGGTATGATTTCTGTGGCAGGTAAAAGACAGCTTACCGCGCTGGATGATGTCAGAAAGTCATAACTCTCTTACAACCTTCAGGTTATTTTCTGAAAAACTTTACTGTAGCTATGTCGGGTCCTGCGGGCAAATACCGGGTAGATGACTGATGTAATAACAAGGCTGATAACCCATGATAAGTCAATGCCGGGAATAATATTGGTATAAGGCCCCTGAAAGAAGGCATTTTCAACAAAAGGTATTTGTACAAGGATACCAATAAAATAAACAAACATTGTTTTTAGATTCAGTAATCCATAACATCCTCCGTCCGGACTAAAAATAGCACTGACATTATACCTTTGTTTATTAATAACATAAAAATCAAGAAGATTAATCACTATCCATGGTGTCAGGACAGAGATTAATGCCAGAATAAGATTAATAAAGAAAGCAACGAAATGTTTTGATGTTTCAAGTGCAACGATAATACTCATCGATAACACAACAACTGAAACAATTAACCGGGTAATAACTCCGGGAGAGCGCTGTGGGAAAAAAGTATGAGCTGCGGTAATCAGAGATAAGACCGCTCCGTATAAGTTCATCGAGTTATGACAGATAATATTAATTAAAAACAGTATCATTAATACCGGTCCCAGCCATCCGGTGGCATGGCGTACTGATACCATTGCATCACTGTCTGGTGCGATATTCACTGCAATCATTCCGAAGACAAAAGCCAGTATCGTTCCGCCACATGCGCCGAGATAAGTCGCCCAGAAAGGCCTGGCGATCCCTGTGCTGGCAGGTAAATAGCGTGAGTAGTCCGACGTATAAGGTGAGAAACTGATTTGCCATACTGCCCCGATACAAAAGGTCCCGAACCAGCCCGCAAGACTGAAACCACCCCGCAGCCAGAAATTCTCAGGCAGCGGATGTGACAGCATAAGCACCAGACCGGTTATCATGGCCGCCCCCATTACCCATGCTCCGAATTTGTTAATCCGGTGTATAAACCGGTAACCGATAATACCAATGATCGTGGCCAGCATTGCTCCGAGAATGGTTGAGCTCCTGACATTGATATCAGGAATAACATTATTGATTAACTTTCCGGAAAGTGAAATATTTGAAATAAAGAAACCAAGATAAATAACAGTAGTGAAACTGATCACCAGCAATGAACCATAACGACCAAACTGGGCCCGGCTTTGTACCATCTGTGGTATCCCGACTTTCGGGCCCTGAGCCGATGTCAGCCCGAGAAAAATACCACCAAAAAGGTGGCCAGTAATAATTGCAGTCAGTGCAGAAATAACATCAAGATGAAAAGATTCTGTCGCAATAGCGCCACTGACAACTGCTAATGGCGCGATATTAGTACAAAACCATAATGTAAATAAACTGTGAGATTTACCATGCCTTTCTGATTCTGTAACAAAGTCTACCGATTTATCTTCTATTATTCTTTTCTGAGTGGTTTTTTTATTCACATCACCCTCCGGAATTAATGATACTTAATTTTTAAAATAGAAAGACCTTCCTTTAAAAAGTACAAATCCGTTCCGACAAGCATAAGCCTGACGTAATTAATTCATTGATATAAAGCAGAATTATCTGTATGGGGAATTAATTTTCATTTCCCCCATATCATTAACCCCTAACGCATAATAAAGGGGTCATCAATAGGCTCATCACTGGTCCGTAGCCATACCGTTTTCGTGGTCGTGTACTCCAGAGCAGCATCAATTCCCCCTTCACGACCAAAACCAGATTTCCCAAACCCGCCAAAAGGCGCTAACGGAGATACAACACGGTATGTGTTCACCCATACCACACCACTGCGAACTTTTCGGGTCACCCGATGGGCAAGCGTCAGATTACGGGTAAAAATTCCCGCCGCCAGACCATATTCGCTACTGTTTGCCAGTCGGATAGCATCGGCCTCGTTACTGAACGTTAATACAGATAATACAGGTCCGAATAACTCTTGTGAGACAGAGTCGGCGTCAGGACACTGACTGCAATCAAGGATTGTCGGAGGATAGTAAAATCCTTTTTTTCCGACAGGCTGATTCCCGAGGATAAGTTTTGCTCCCCGGGCAATACTGCGGGTCACTACCTGTTCAATTATTTCCTTTTGAGCGGCAGTACACAGCGGGCCAAACTGAGTTTCAGGATCCTGAGGACATCCGATAATGATCCCCTGTGCTTTAGTGACCAGCAGATGAAGAAACTGTTCTTTTACAGTTTCCTGTACCAGTAATCGTGATCCCGCGACACAACTCTGTCCGCTTGCTGAAAAGATCGCAGCGATCTGTGCATTAGCAGCACTTTCCAGATCGGCATCAGCAAATACAATAAAGGGTGATTTTCCCCCCAGTTCCAGTGAAGTGCTGGCGAGGTTTATGGCACTGTTACGGATAATATGCCGGGCCGTTTCGGCTCCGCCGGTAAATGCAATATGATCAATCAGCGGGTGAGAAGTCAGACAGGAACCACATTCTTCAGCAAATCCCGTAATAATATTAATAACTCCGGGGGGAAATCCGGCTTCATCAATCAGCCCGGCAAACGCCAACAGAGGTGTCGGGGCAACTTCTGCCGCTTTAACCACCAGGGTACATCCTGCCGCAATCGCCGGACCAATTTTTACCGCAGACAAAAATAACTGGCTGTTCCAGGGAATAATCGCGGCCACAACCCCCAGTGGTTCGCGCTTTATCCAGGTCTCCATATCAGCCTTATCAATGCTCAGACTACTGCCGTCCATTTTATCCGCCAGACCGGCATAAAAACGATAATACTCTGCCACATAAGCAATCTGCGCCCGGGTTTCGCGAATAATTTTCCCGGTGTCCAGGGTTTCCAGCCGTGCGAGTTTCATCGCATCACGTTCAATCAAGTCCGCCAGCCGTAATAACAACCGCCCACGTGCCCCTGCTGTCAGAGTACGCCAGCTGTCGGATTCAAAAGCCCGGACGGCAGCATTAACAGCATTATCCGTCTCCTCTTTACGGGCTTCAGCAATACAAGCCCAGGGCTCTGCAGTGGCCGGATTCAGAGAAGTAAATGTCGTATTACCGGGAACAAACTGACCATCAATATAAAGTTTGAACGATTCCATCATATCTCCGTTTAACGAAACTCAGGGGCAACATGGCGGATAAAACGTTCCAGGCAGGCTTTCTTACGCTCAAACGTCATACCATTATCCAGCCACAGGGCATATTCGTCATAACCCAGCGCTTCATATTTTTTCAGTCTGGCAATCACTTCATCTGCACAGCCGATAGCCAGATTTTTGCGCATAGCATCAACACTGTAATAATTGCTGGCGGCAATTTCCTCTTCACTCAGCGCCTGAATAAGTCCTTGCCGCACCGGGCGCTGATTTTTAAACCAGGCACCAAAATAGTTATAGAAACGATGAATTTCGGTAGCCGCCTGCCAGGCATCATCTTCATCACCGGCCACATAACCGTGTTGAAGCAACATAATTTTAAGCGGTTTTTCCGGTAAATATTCACGGCATGCGCCATGAAAACAGCCGATCAGGCGTTCTATTTCCTCATCGCCCTGATGCAACGGAGTACACTGGACATTACAGCCATTTTTCACTGCAAAATCATGGCTATTAGGATCCCGGGCCGCGACCCAAATCGGAGGGTGAGGTGTTTGTACCGGTTTTGGTGAGGATGTCGTGGCCGGGAAATTCCAGTATTCCCCCTGATGTGTATAATCGCCCTCCCACAGGGCTTTGATTGCAGGCACTAATTCACGCATCCGCTGCCCTGCCTGCCAGGCATCCATCCCTGGCATTAACCTTTCATATTCGTAAGCATATGCACCACGGGCGATACCAAGGTCGAGACGACCACCGGTGATAAGATCGGTCATTGCGGCTTCACCGGCCAGACGGATAGGATGTGTAAAGGGAGCAATAATTGTCCCCGTCCCCAGGCGGACGTTTCGGGTGCGGTGTGCAATATCGACCAGATTGATAAAAGGATTCGGGGCAATGGTGAAATTCATTCCATGATGTTCACCGGTCCAGATAGCATGTAATCCGCCCTGGTCAGCTATTTCACATAACTGCATCATCTCTTCATATAACCGCTGCTGGTCATCTTCCGCAGAAATTCGTTCCATATGCAAAAACAGAGACAGTTTCATACAACCTCCCGATGGACAGAGTTAGCTAACGGATGGACAGTGCCGCGGGTATCATCACCGTAATACAGGTTATAGTTGCCACTGCGGTATTCTGTGACGAACCTCGTCAGCAACGGTTTCAGTGCTGCATCCGCGAAAGACAGTCCGGTAAGCTGCTGTAGATCAACCCATTCTCCGCCCTGTACCGCCGACAACGCCGCTGTCGTCGGCAGATTACACAAAAAGACGACATGTCGTTGTTTATGCTGCCGGTTCTGCCAGAGGGAATAAATAAAACCGGGGCTTGCTTCGGTAGTCAGTTCGCTGACGATGATCCCCGGGCATTCACTGGCACTGCTTTTCTTAATCTGACGAACCGGCAGCCTGTAGCCCTGCTGTGTTTTCACGACCAGTACTTTTCCTTCTGCTTCAATCAACGTACTGACAATATCCTGCGCGTCGATCAGGGATTCTGCGTTCTGGTAAGGGGTAAAATAGCCCCCGCGGTAATACCCCAGACCCGGCTGAGCATTGGCAGCAAACTGTTTCACTTCACCAATTAAGATCGCATGATCACCCGCATCAACAACCTGATGCATCGCACACTCAAACCAGGCAGCGCTGCCACCCAGTAGCGGTGTCCCTGCAGTACCTGTATGCCAGGCAACCCGCGAAAAGCGATCAGACATTTTTCTGGCAAAAATATCGGACACGTCTTTCTGTTGCTCAGCCAGAATATTAATCGCGAAGTATGATGACTGAACAAAATTGTCAAAGTTGGCCGACCGTTTATCAATGCTGACCAGCAGTAAAGGCGGATCAAGTGATACGGATGAAAATGAGTTAGCCGTAAAACCCTGTGGCTGATCCAGAGGGTCAAAGGTCGTCACAACCGTCACTCCGGTCATAAATGCACCAAAAGCATCTCTTAATTGTTTACGTTTTTCGTCGTCCATCACTTACTCCTTAACTGGCTCTGGCGGGCTGACAATGGCAGTGTCGGGGCTAAGAAACGCCAGGATCTCCTGGTTAACACGTACCCCATCGGTCAGGTTCAGCATATGCCGGGCATTTTCGACGATAACTGCTTTACCAGAACGGGCAGCATCGGCCATCGCGGCTGTCATCTGTGGATTTGAATTGCTATCTTTTTCACCGGTCATCACCAGTACCGGACAGTCCATTTCATTCCAGCGGTCAGAATACACACGATCGCCGGTGGCAAATGCCTGATAGGCCCGAGCGTAACCATGGCGATCAACTTGCTGTAGCCAGGTGCCGACTCTGTTACGCAGCGGACTGTCAGCAGCAGAATCATCGAACCAGCGTTCAAGAGGAGCATCAAGCCTGACATCTCCCTGAGCAAGCTCCTTCGCACGTTGCAAAACGGCCTTGCGGGCTGCCTCATCCCGCTTGTACACGCCGCTGATTACCACGGCATGACTCACCAGCTGAGGGTAATCAATGGCTATACCTGCGGTAATAAGAGCTCCCATCGAGTGACCGGCAATAGCAAAACGTTGTTCCTTACGGGCTTGCAGGAATGATGCCAGCCATTCCACATAATCTTTTAATGTCGCCGGGTGGCTGAAACCGGTACTCTGACCATGTCCCGGCATATCGACAGCAATAACCCTGAAATAACGGCTGAGTTGTTCGGTTTGTAAAAACCAGGTATCGGCATTCATGCCTACTCCATGGATAAGCACTAAAGGCGGCCCGTCACCTTCTTCCAGATAGCTAACCCGGGCGCCAGAGTCAGACAGCTGCTGGATTTTTCTGGTCATGGCCTAACTCTTTCAGGTCGAGGTAACGGTTACCGATGCGATGATGTGGTCGTCCGCCGAGCGCTGCACCAAGAGCAACCACAATTTCATTACTGAAAGGGGCATCATTAATCGCGAACTGCATGGTGAGATAGTGTTCACGGGTGCCTTCATCACTGGTCCCCATCATCGGGATCAGAATCGGAGAATTCGCCGGACCACGGGTGTTATTAAACGCCAGGTATGTTTTCCCCTTAACCGCCGAACGGTAATGGTTCCCGAAATGTAAGGTATGGATCAGGGCCGAAGCATGTTCCAGTTCACCCGCCAGTCCGGTCACGGCACATTTTCCATAGGCGACAACCTTCTCCCCCCCGCCGGCTTCCCGAATAATTAAACCGGTAAGTAACTCGCCCAGTACGGGTGCCAGCTCACGGATTGCCGGTGAAAGGTCGTCCACATAGCCCTTATCAGCCCAGGGGTTAGTCACTACGGCTGCCGCCGCAATCATCACTAGCGGGGAAGTGGCTGCTTTACCACCATCGGAGTAGACAGTTTCGGTAGTCACTATGGTTTTACGGATCTCTGGATGCATAACAAACGCCCTCTAATGTTAATTAATTGTTAATAGCAAGTGCAGTTAATCGATATAACATTGGAATTTATGGTATGTCAAAATTTGGTATACCATCATATGGCATTCTTATGCGCTGCCGATGTGGCTGATAAAACTAAAGAATAAATACTTATAATTCATTACATTAGAATAAAAACCTTTCCCATCGTTATCCGAATAGGGCGCCGGTTCTGTATTGTGATTTAATTCACAATACAGTCAGAAAAATTAAAGAGATTATTTTTAACTTATTGATTATTAATATCTAAATTAATTCAATAGACATATAAACCCTGAAGATGGATAAATTGTGAGCTGCATCATTTTCCCTGCTGAACAACTCACCCGTCAGACGGGATATACATATATGAAAAACAGGACAGGATTGATTTCATGTAAAGAATAGTGCTAATAGTAAAAGATAACGGAGAACATTTTCTCTGCCGAAAAATAGAAATATTCAATACTGAGAAAACCATGGCTGATATTCACTCTCTGAAGATAGAAAATACACCGGTCACTTTACGGGAACTCGCCCTTGAAAAAATAAGGGAGGCAATTATTTCCGGATATTTTAAAGCAGGTGATCGTTTAGTGGAGCGCAGTCTGTGTGACGAATTAGGCGTTAGCCGTACTGTCGTTCGTGAAGTTATCCGTTATCTTGAAGCCGAAGGTTTAATAGAAAATATACCTAAAAAAGGGCCGATTGTTGCCGTATTAAGCTGGGAAATAGCCAGCCAAATCTATGATATTCGCCAATTACTGGAAACTGAAGCCGCTAAGGACTGTGCAGAAATAGCCACCGCTACCGATAAAAAGCAGTTATATAAACAACTGATGCAAATCGCTAAGGCGGGGCAGGCCCGGAACGAAACTGAACAAATTTCGGCATCTATGAGCTTTTACGAAAGTATTTTTTCTATTGCAAATCATACTATTGCATGGGAAGTCGTTCAGAGGCTCAACAGTCGTATCAGCCGTCTCAGGGCGCTGACACTGGCGTGCCCTGCACGTAAGAAAACAGGTTTTGAACATATGTCGCGGATTTATCAGGCCATTGAAGATAATAATCCGCGACAGGCAAAAGAAGCTGTAAAAAAACATCTGACTGAGGCTGCCAGCCTGGCCAGGTCTGTTCTTGAAAACGGAGATAAATAATGTCTGCTTATTGGGTAGCTCACGTAAATATTCACAACCACCAGCAATACCAGAAGTATATTGAACTCGCTCCGGAAGCATTCAAAAAATATCGAGGGAGGTTTATTGCACGCGGGGAAAAAGCAACAACACTGGAGGGAGAGACATTTATAAAGCATGTAATAATAGAATTCCCTGATTATAAATCAGCACTTGAATGCTATAACTCCATAGAATACCAGCAAGCAAAAAAAGAAAGAATTGAAGTAGCAAATGCTATGATAACAATTATTGACGGACTATAAATGACAGCTTAAAAAAACCATAAACAACACGTTTATGGTTTTTACTCCCATAAATAAAACATATATTAAGTCTCTGTAATTCATCATTAAAACCAGATGATTAAATATGAATGTCTGTCATTACAAAATAGTGCAGTGCGCATTACTTCAGTGCAATTCAAGTAAAAAAATGAGAGCAAATCAGCCCTCATCCTGGTCATCATAATGAATTACCGATAATAGCTGTATCGGTACTTTCAATAACTTTTCAGGTCCATGCGGGACCCCGCCATCAAAAGAAAGACTGTCTCCTGGCAACATAGGATAGAGATGTTTTCCATGACGATAAATCAATTCCCCCTGCAACAGATAAAGAAACTCATGCCCGGGATGGGAAAAATTAGGGAACTCTTCACTGGCATCATCCATTGTCACTAAAAAGGGCTCATAGAGTTTCTGTGGTCCCTGAGCATAGCTCAGTAAATGATAAGAGTGACCTGCCTCTGTCCCGGTGCGCACCACCTCCATTCCTTCACCGGATTTAATTAACTGGGCCCCGCGCTTAGCTATATCATAATCACTGAAGAGTTTTGATACGGGTAAACCAATGGCATCACAAAGCCGGTTAAGAATATCAAGACTGGTCGAAACATGGGCATTCTCAACCTTACTCACCATACCTACACTGACCCCGGCGATACGTGCAACATCCGATATTTTATACCCCTGGGAGATACGGCGTTGCTTCAGTGAACGGGCAATATGTTGTTCCAGACTGAGCGGACTTTCGCGCTGACTGACAGTTATTGGTTTATTCATCTGTGGGTCACTTTCTCCGCCATTTTCCTGATATTACCCAGTTCAAACGAAATACGCCGGGCAGTCGCCAGTAATGCATCACGGATCACTTTCCTCTGATGAGGTTCTTCCATAAAAGCATCTGGCCCGGACACATTTATTGCTGCGACAATCTGGTTATGGTGATCCCGTAACGGCGCAGCAATCGCCGTGGCAAAATCAGAACGATGCTCGACCCACCCCTGCATACTGTCCTGCTGTATTGTCTGTTTCAGCTCAGGTAACGAACGGGGAGCTGCTGCAGAATATCCGTCCAGTCGGGTATGCTGATAGAGGCTCTCCAAATCCGTTTCCGTAAGGCCGGTCAACAGAACACGGCCCATCGCACTGCAATGGCAGGGTATACGGGTACCTATCGGGACATTAACCGATAAACGTTGTGACGCAAAAGAACGATAGATATACACCGCATCCTGCCCTTCACGGATACTCAGATGACAGGACATAGAGACGCTATTACGTAATGTATTTAAATGCGGCATCGCAATATCAACCAGATCACGGGAGGCAAGGTAACTGAATCCGTTAGAAATCACCTGAGGCCCCAGCTGGTAGGTGTTTTTAGCCACTTTCTCGAGATAGTTCATCTCAGTAAGTGTGGTCACAATACGATAAATAGAGGATGTGGACACGCCCAGTTTGTCAGCAAAGTCCTGAACAGTGAGTAACCGGTCACGGCTGTTAAACATTTCAATAATGGTCAGCCCGCGAAACAGGGCTGGTACCCTGTAGTCGTTATCAGTGAGCGAAACGATAGACATATACACCTGCGTCGGGTAAATCCGGGCGAATGCCCGGTGATAGGGATGTAAAATAAGGCTTAGTCACTAAACTCCGATACTGCATCCGTCAGTACATCACGGAAGTAAGCTGCCATCGAAGTATCAGTCAGTAGCCAGAACTGTGGCAATTCTGACCTTGTCACGTTAATCACAATAGCGCTGGCACGGGCAACCGAAGTCTGCACCACCGCCCCCGCAGGAAAGTTGTCCCGTGACAAATCTACGGCACAAAGTTTTGCCATCATTTCAGGCAGGAAACTGCCTGAAAGTGCAATACAGGCGTGGGTATCCTGTCGTGGTAACAGGTAACAGGACAGTTCGCTGAGTACCCATGTCTGTGCCTGGTGAGCAATCCGCTGGCTACTCTGCTGATCTGATGAAAGTAACAGATATTCAGTCGGTGAAAGACGGGCCACCAGACAGCCATCATCCTGCCAGACAGCCTGGTTAGCCGTATCCGGCAATGTAAAACCGCGCTGTTTCAGATAATAGTCGGCATGCCGGCCACGAAATCCGGCCCTGCTATAATGGCTGAAATCATCTATACCTGCTGTAAGGTACCCGCCCTCCTGCACCAAATGGTCGAGTGGACCTGCAGCGATTGCCTGTATCGTTTGCATCATTAAAGCTCCTGTCGCTGATTTTCAGCATCATAAAAGGGCACTTTTACCACCCTGGCTGATACCTCTTTACCGCCCTCAGTGCGAATCGTGATCCTTTCTCCGGCGGATGCCTTATCTGCTGATGCATAGGACATGCCAATTATTGCGTTCAGGGTGGGTGAATATTCACATGAAGTGATATTGCCGGTGATCCTGTCGCCTTCAACGACCAGATGCCCCTCCAGCGGCTGAGGTGACCCGGCAGGTAAGCTGAAAGCCACCAG
Source organism: Tatumella sp. JGM130 (assembly GCF_018257525.1). Taxonomy (NCBI): domain Bacteria; kingdom Pseudomonadati; phylum Pseudomonadota; class Gammaproteobacteria; order Enterobacterales; family Erwiniaceae; genus Tatumella; species Tatumella sp. JGM130. Next base: position 77,873 of record NZ_JAERJS010000006.1, read on the forward strand.
TTTGCGCACCGGCGTCTGTGATTCCAGAATATCTATCGCACGGCGACCAATAAATTCAGGCTTATTGCGGTTAACCGCCCATCCCATATTGATCTCTGCCGGATGGCTCATTCCGTCCGTATCCTGCCCGATAATTACATGACCTTTTTCAAGTCTCAGCAAGCGTTGAGCTTCAACGCCGAATGGCCGGATATTCAGTTCCTTACCTGCTTCTGCTAATGCATCCCAGAGCGCCTGACCGTAACGGGACGGCACATGGATTTCATAACCCAGTTCGCCGACAAAACCGACCCGCAACAGCCTGGCCGGGATCTCTGCCACATGCCCTTCCCTGCATGCAAGATAGGGAAAAGCCGCAGCAGAGAGGTCGATATCTGTACATATTTTTTCCAGCACCTGTCGCGAGTTCGGGCCGGCAAGATTTACCGCAGCCAGAGCTGAGGTCACATTGGTGATATCAACATCCAGTCGCCAGCGGATATTCCATTGCAGCATTGACTGATAGACCCTTGCTACACCACTGGTGGTCGCGGTTACATAAAAATGCTGCTCTCCCAGTCGACAGGCCACACCATCATCAATAACCACTCCCTGCTCATTAGTCAGTAATGCATACCGGGTACGCCCGACCGGTTGTTTGATAAAAGCAAAGGTATACATACGGTTAAGAAATTCAGCCGCATCCGGCCCGCGTAACTCAATGCCTCCCAGGGTCGTCACATCTATCATGCCCACATTGTTACGTACATTCAGGGCTTCTGCCTGTACTGCAGAAGCTTTGTCCCTGAGGGTCTCCGTCCGGTACCAGCCGGGTCTCAGCCAGTTACCCGCAGGCATCATCTGCGCCTGTAACGCCAGATGGCGCTGGTGCATCGGTGTGACACGCCACGGGTCAAAATGTCGTCCGGCAAGATGAGATAAACTTTCTGCGTTCAGCGGTGGCCGTGCTGTCGTAATCCCTGTTTCGCTGACACTACGCCGGGTGGATTTTGCCACCAGCCGGGCCGTCGGCAGGGCCGAATGACGTCCCTGTGAAGGACCCATTCCGACGGTTGAAAAACGTTTTACCAGCTGAACATCCCGGTAACCATGACGGGTGGCATTCACGATATCCCTGATTTGCAGATCTTCATCAAAATCAACGAACTCTTTACCTTTTGGATGGGGAAAAATCGGCCATGGATAATTAATCTGTGGTTTCTCTCCCCCCGCTGCCGCAGGAAGACCGGCCTGCGCCTGAGTAAAGCCGAGTTGCTGTAAGGCTCGATGACCGGCAGTAACCCCATCCCGCAGAACCTCTCCCAGAGAATGCCAGCCATTAATCGACCCCGCAGTGAACATTCCTCCGGGCAATCCACTCAGGGAAAAACTGGCAGTCGCATCGTCATAACTCAGTTTGCCACCTGCCTGACAGGGCAACTGCCAGGCGGGCATATAACCGGCAGACATACAGAGTAAATCGCAATCAATATTTTTCCCTGCTTCCGCCACACTGCCCTCACCGGTGATGACCCGCACTTCCGCGCCTGACACTGCTCCGCTGATGCGATCTTTATACGCTTCATACACAGTAGCATTGGTAATAATCTCAGTACCGGCCGATCTCACACGGCTGACCACCGCCGATTCCGCGACTTCAGCCCGCATATCTACAATTGCTGCAACCTCTACCCCCTGTTCAGCGAGGGTCAGAGCAGCAAAATATGCATCATCGTTGCCTGTCAGTAATACCGCCCGCTGGCCTGGTTTCACCCCGTAGTGAGACATCAGACGCAGCGCTGCACTGGTAAGCATCACCCCCGGTAAATCATTATTCCGAAAAATAACTGGCTGATCGTACGCTCCGGCCGCCACTACCACACTGCCGGCACGGACTTTATACATCCGCTGCCCCTGGATTACGGGCAGATAATGATCAGTAAACCAGCCATTACAGGTGGCATTTTTCAGTAACCGGATACGCGGATGTTCGTCAATACGGCGGGAAAGAGAGTGTAAGACCTGTTCACTTTGGTCCGCATCGGTAGAAAACCGTGACCATGTCAGAGAACCGCCGATAATCGGCTGCTGCTCTGCAATAATGACCCGCGCTCCGTTATCTGCCGCGGTCAGTGCCGCCTGTATCCCTGCCGGTCCGGCCCCGACAACCATCAGATCACAAAATAAATAAGCCTTATCATAATAACCGGGAGTGGCTTGTAAATTGAGCAGCCCGAGCCCCGCTTTCCTGCGGATCAACGGTTCCCAGCGTTTCCACATCCCTGCCGGTTTATAAAAAGCCCGGTAATAAAAACCGACCGGCATAAAACGGGAAAACATTTCAATACGCTGGTCACGGTCATGGTCAAGAGAGCCCTTATAGTTCTGTCCTCTGACCTTTAACCCGTTTGTCACTTTACGGATATCTGCCAGTACATTAGGTTCGTCAGGCAATTGCACGAGGGTATTGGCATCTTCTCCGGCCATGCTCAGTATTCCGCGAGGACGGTGATATTTAAACGATCGGGAAAGCACTTTTCGCCCGGAGGCCATCACGGCACTGGCGATAGTATCGCCATAAAAACCGCTGATTGTTTCCCCTTCAAACGTAAAGTCCAGCGGGCTATTACGTTCGATCAGTCGTCCCATCGGGGCGGAAAGACGGGCTTTTTTCATACAACCACCTCCGGATCCTGCCGGATGCTGGCCGGCAGATCATTACTGTGCGGGTTAGGGAAAATTTCACTGGCATCGAAAGTACGGATAATCTCGTCCGTCAGTGTGTTGCGTTGCGCCAAAAACCAGTAACCGGAAGGAGCATGGAACCACCACTCCGTCACGATACCTGCGCTGTTATCCTCATAAAAGACATAATCAGCCCACTGGCGATCGCTGCAACTTAACTGTTCTGGCAGGGTCTTTAATTCACCGCCATAGACGAATTCACTGATATTGCGCGGCCCATTCAGCGGGCAAAACATAATTTTCATCCTGCACTCCTTTAATGGCTGGCCGCAGTGGCGCCCATTTCGTTAACCTGAGTAAACCTGGCGAAACGCTCCAGCCGGAATGGCTCTATCAGTGCCGGCGTTTTCCCGCCGCTGGCGATCATCTCAGCCATGGTTTTGCCGCAAATAGGCGTTGCTTTGAACCCCCAGGTGCCCCATCCCGCATCAAGGTAATAATTCTGTACCGGGCTTTCCCCCATAATAGGACTGTAGTCGGGAGTCATATCAGTGATCCCTGCCCATTGCCGCATAAGCCGTGCTTTAGCAAGGAACGGAAACATCTCAATACCATGAGCGATCAGACTCTCTTTGAGATCCAGGGTAGATCGGGTGCTGTACAACGGATAAGGATCGGATCCTCCGCCAAACACCACCTCCCCCCGGCTGGTTTGCTGAACATAGCAATGTAATGCTGAAGAGCTGACCAACGGGTCGAGGAAAGGTTTTACCGGCTGGGTGACCATTGCCTGTAAGGGGTATGACACCACAGGTAACCGGAAACCGGCTTTTGCTGCCAGCAGAGAACTATGCCCCGCTACCGCCTGTACCGCACAACCACATCCGATGGTGCCGCGGTTAGTTTTGACTGCCGTAATACGCCCGTCTGTAATCACCAGATCTTCTGCACTCGTCATCTGATGAATTTCCACCCCGCGTTTTGCCGCCTCTTTCGCGTAACCCCAGGCAACAGCATCGTGGCGGGCAGTTGCCCCGTCGATATGCCATAGACCCGCCAGTACCGGTAAATTCGCAGGGTCCAGATTTAACGTCGGTACCAGTTCCTTAATCTGCTGGCGATCTAACATCTCTGTCCGGCCACCAAAATGTTTGTTGACCTCTGCCCGCTGACGGAACGCACGCACAGTACTGTCGGTATGCGCCAGAGTCAGTTGTCCCCTTTCTGAATACATAATATTGAAATCGAACTCACCAGAGAGGTTACGGAACAGCCTGACCGACTCGCTGTAAAATTTTACGCCTTCAGAGGTCAGGTAATTAGAACGAATAACCGCTGTATTACGGGCGGTATTGCCTCCCGCCAGATAGCCTTTTTCCAGTACCGCAACATTAGTAATACCGTGATACTTCGCCAGGTAGTAAGCAATAGCAAGACCATGCCCTCCCCCGCCGATAATCACCACATCATAGTGTGGTTTCAGATCCTTCGGTGCCGGGAGATCGACTTCAGCAGGATAAGCTGATGACAAGCCGTACTTTAATAATGCGAATGGCATAATGAACTCCTTACTTAGCCAGGCTGGCTTAGTACTGCCTGTTGTGTTTGTAATTCAGCGGCTAACACGGTGTTCTGCATCAGGCAGGCAATAGTCATCGGGCCTACGCCGCCAGGTACAGGAGTGATCGCTCCGGCGACCATGCTGACGCTGTCATAATCGACATCGCCGATCAGTCGGGTACTGCCATCAGCAAGGGTAATACGGTTAATTCCCACATCAATAACCAATGCTCCTGGCTTGATCCAGCTGGCTTCTATCATCTGTGGCTGTCCGACTGCAGCAATCAGAATATCCGCCTGGCGGGCAAGCTGTGCCGCATTCTGGCTACGGGAATGTAAGGTGGTCACTGAACAGTGGGCGTGCAGTAACAAGCTGGCCATAGGTTTTCCGACAATATTTGAACGCCCGACCACCACAGCATGTTTTCCGGTCAAATCACCGCCATACTCCTGTAATAGTAATAAGCAGCCCAATGGGGTACAGGGCGTTATCACCCGTTGTCCCTGCAACAATCCACCGGCATTTTGCGGATGAAAACCGTCAACATCTTTTAGCGGTGAAATGGCGCGGACAATCGCAGCTTCATTAATACCTTTCGGTAATGGTAGCTGTACCAGAATACCGTGGACCTGAAGGTCTTTATTCAGACCCTCAATCGTGGACAGTAATTCAGCCTCCGTTAACTGGCTGTCAAAACATAATTCGACAGACTTTATTCCGGTCTTTTCTGCAATACGTAATTTATTGCGGACATAGATCTGACTGGCAGCATCATCTCCGACAAGAATAACGGCAAGGCACGGATAAACTCCCCGTTTTTTTAACTCATCAACCTCCCTGCGGGTATTCTCCAGTAAGGATTCAGCACTTTTTTTTCCATCAATTTTTTTAGCAACAGCCTGAGAGTTTAATAAAGTCGACATCAGAAAATCACCGTTTTATTTTCATCAAGGAAAATGCGATGTTCAGTGTGATATTTCACCGCACGGGCAAGAGCAATTGTCTCGGTATTTCGGCCTGCGACCACCAGATCATTTGGCCGGTAGGTGTGATCTACCCGCTGCACTTCCTGATCAATAATCGGCCCTTCATCAAGGTCTGAAGTGACATAATGCGCCGTTGCACCAATCAGTTTTACCCCACGCTGATAGGCCTGGTGATAAGGTGAAGCCCCTTTAAAACCCGGCAGAAATGAATGATGGATATTTATCGCCTTACCGGCCAGTTTTTTGCATAAACTATCACTGAGAATTTGCATATAACGGGCAAGAACAACCAGTTCAGTCTGCGTTTCCTCAACGATATTTAATAGCTCAGCTTCCTGTTGTGGTTTATTTTCTTTGTTTACAGGAAGATAAACAAAACGGATCCCTTCACGTTCAGCCATTGGACGTAAATCAAGATGATTTGAAACTATCGCGGTAATATTTATGTTTAGCTCACCTTTATTTCTCCGGTAGAGAAGATCTGTCAGGCAGTGGTCAAACTTACTGACCATTAATACGACCCGCATTGGTTTCGCCGTATCAAAAATATCCCATTTCATATTCAGTTTTTCTGCTACAACAGAAAAACCAGGTTTAATACTTTCAATATCGGCACTGACATCATTATCAAAACGGAAACGGGCACGTAAAAAAAGATGGCCGAGATGCTCGTCATCAAACTGAGATAACTCACTGATATAACATTTACTTTCACTCAGGAAACCGGTAACGGCTGAAATAATTCCCGAGTTAGCCGGACAGGTTGCGGTAATGATAAAATCACTGACTGTCGAAGACATAGTAACTCCGATTATATGAAAGGTTAGCTTTATATATAAATAAAAAAAGAACCATGATCAAACAATAGTCACTCGCAGATTCTTATGTAACAGATTTAATTCATATCATCATCCTTGTCCAGTAAGTTTTTAAAAACAGTCCATTTAATTTTTAAAGAAATTCATTATTCAAATATGAAAATCGCTTTTCATATATAAATACTTATCCGCTGAAATTTTATTAGTGAAAATAACTTCACTGTATGAAAAAAAGTGCCCTGAAATAAGTCACCATTTTGGTGAAACAGATTACTCCGCAATTCATCACTGCTAATAGAATTTTAAAATAATCATCAGTTATACGCCGATCAGGCGAGCCTGGAATAAGAAATACCAAAACAAATAACAAAAAATCAATATGTTATAAAAAATACTCCCTGTATCACCGGTTTTGGCACAGCTTCTGCATTTTCCTGTCAGTGAAAAAATATTCCTGACGGGAATGTATCCTGGCCCACGTATCCCAGAGACGTGCCCAATGTCATCGTTTTAAGAGGTAGTTATGTCACCTGAACAAGCTATGCAGTTTTTACAGGACAATAATGTGCGATACCTCCTCGCTCAGTTTGTTGATATTCATGGTGCGGCAAAAACGAAATCTGTACCCGCAAAATGCCTGATGGATGTGGTCGAAAAAGGGGCCGGTTTTGCCGGATTCGCAATATCAGGAATGGGGATGCAGCCTAACGGACCTGACTTTAGTGCTCGGGGTGATCTGACGACATTATCTCTGGTGCCCTGGCAGCCGGGCTACGCCCGTATTGTCTGCAATGGTTATGTGAATAATCAGCCACACAATTGTGATAGCCGTGTGGTTCTTCTGAAACAGGTGGCACGATTACAGGAAAAAGGCTGGGTACTGAACAGCGGCCTGGAACCGGAATTCTCTCTGTTCAGGCGGGGGGAAAACGGCGAAATTTTACCTGCTGACAATAGCGATACGCTGGCGAAACCCTGCTACGACTATAAAGGACTGTCCAGGGTCAGACCGTTTCTGGAGAAGCTGACCGAGTCATTACAGGGGGCCGGATTCGATGTCTATCAGATTGACCATGAAGACGCCAATGGGCAGTTCGAAATAAATTATACCTACAGCGATGCATTAACCTCGGCAGACCGTTTCACCTTTGTCCGTATGGCTGCCGCTGAAATTGCTTATGCGCAAAATTTACTCTGTTCTTTTATGCCAAAACCTTTCGCGGATCGACCGGGTAACGGGATGCACTTCCATCTGTCGATGTCTGACCATCAGGGAAATAATATTTTTTATGACCCGAACGATCCCCGCGGACTGGGTTTATCAAAAATGGCCTATCACTTTATGGCCGGTATGCTACATCACGCAAAAGCCCTGTGCGCTTTTGCCGCCCCTACCGTTAACTCCTACAAACGTTTAACCGGCGGAGGATCGGCAACCGGTGCTACCTGGGCACCGGTATTTATTACCTATGGCGATAATAATCGCTCCGCCATGATACGCATTCCTCATGGCCGCCTTGAATTACGGTTGCCAGATACGGGAGCAAATCCTTATTTAGTGCATGCGGCGATCATTGCAGCCGGACTGGATGGCGTGGCTCGTCAACTCGATCCGGGTAAAGGCCAGAGTGGAAATCTTTATGCTTTCACTCCGCAGGAGTGCCGGCGTGAAGGGATTGAACTGCTGCCGCAGAATCTGAAAGAAGCTCTCGATGAACTGGAGCGCGATGAAATCCTTCGGGAAAGCATGGGGCCGGAAATTGTCGATGAATTTATCAAGGTCAAACGCCAGGAATGGCACGAGTATCACCGTCATGTTAGCGAGTGGGAAACACGCCGCTACCTTGAATTCTTTTAATTGTAACGCCGAAAAGTAAAGGAAATCCTATGTGTGGAATTGTCGGTCTCTACTTTAAAAATGCTTCCCTCGAACAACAGCTCGGCAAACTCTTTCGTCCGATGCTGATTTCGATGACTGAACGTGGCTGTGATAGTGCAGGGTTTGCCATCTACGGTGATGAATATGACGGTGGCATAAAACTGACCCTGCGTTCTGATAATCCGGACTTTGACTGGAACAGCCTGGCTGATCGTCTGGCAACCGAGTTTGGGGCGCTGGATGGCTGGTTCCGTAATAACAGTGTTGCTGTCTTTAAATTACCGGCCAGCGAATCACAGGCATTATCCTGGCTGGCACTGCATGCACCGGAAGCAGACGTACTTAGCGCCGGACACAGTATCGAAATACTGAAAGGCGTCGGTTTACCTGCCGAAGTTGCTGATAAATATTCTCTGGAACAGATGAAAGGCAGCCATGCTATCGGTCATACCCGACTTGCGACTGAAAGTGCCGTAACCATTGAAGGCAGTCATCCTTTTTCTACCGGGATGGATCTCTGTCTGGTGCATAACGGCTCACTTTCCAACCATAACCGGTTACGAGAAAAACTGAAACGTGAAGGGATCCACTTCAAAACTGAGAACGATTCTGAAGTTGCTGCCGGTTATTTAGCATGGCGCTTATCACAAGGTGATTCACTGAAAACCTCCCTTGAACATGCCCTGAAAGATCTTGATGGCTTTTTCACATTCACTATTGGTACCCGTGACGGATTTGCAGTACTGCGTGATCCGATCGCCTGCAAGCCGGCCGTGATTGCCGAAACAGATGATTATGTGGCAATGGCATCAGAGTACCGTGCACTGGCCAACTTGCCGGGAATTAAAGATGCCAGAGTCTGGGAACCTGAACCGGCAAAACTGTATGTATGGGAACGTGGCGTGACACAGTCTGAAGGAGCGGTATAACAATGAAAACTTACGATTTAACTCAGGGTGTACGTGAACTCAATCAGGCTCTGCATGATGCAGACTGCACAGCAGAAACCAAACAGTGGCAGGTCATTAACCCCGATGGTGCGCACAATATCGCCTGCGGCGTAAATGCTGATGTCAGTATTAATATCGATGGTCATGCCGGTTATTACTGTGCCGGGATGAATCAGCAAGCATCCGTCACAATTAATGGTAATGCCGGTGTCGGACTCGCAGAAAACATCATGTCAGGTACTGTCCGGGTGAAAGGAGATGCTTCCCAATCGGCGGGAGCTACCGGCAATGGCGGTCTGCTGATTATTGAAGGAAATGCGGCTGCACGATGTGGTATTTCCATGAAAGGTATCGATATTGTCGTTAAAGGTAATATTGGTCCAATGAGTGCATTTATGGCCCAGGCAGGATGCCTGGTCGTGTGTGGTGATGCGGGAGAAGCTCTGGGGGATTCCCTGTATGAAGCCCGTATTTATGTAAAAGGAAAAGTCGCGTCTCTGGGCGCTGATTGTGTACAGAAAGAGATGCGGCCGGAACATATTGAAGAGCTGGGGCTGTTATTACAACAGGCAGGGTTTGATGAATCACCCACGCTATTCACCCGCTATGGATCAGCACGGCAACTCTACAATTTTAAAGTGGATAACGCGTCCGCGTACTAATAAAGGAACATAATATGACTGATAAATATAATCCGGCGTTACGCGAATCCGCCACCTATAACCGTACCGTCATTGCAGAAATTCAGCGGGCCGCAGAAACCGGAATTTATGATATTCGCGGCTGGGGGGCCAAACGCAAGGTCCCGCACTTCGATGACTTGCTATTCCTCGGGGCCAGTATGTCCCGCTATCCCCTGGAAGGTTATCGCGAAAAATGCAGTACCGAAGTCGTACTGGGAAGCCGTTATGCTAAAAAACCGCTGGTGATCAGCACCCCGGTAACTATCGCAGGCATGAGCTTCGGTGCTCTGTCAGCGCAGGCTAAAGAAGCGCTGGGCCGTGGCGCTTCAGCGGTAGGTACTTCAACCACCACCGGAGACGGTGGTATGACAGCAGAAGAGCGTGGTCAGTCCAGTAAACTGGTATATCAGTACCTTCCGTCACGTTATGGCATGAACCCTGATGATCTGCGTAAAGCCGATGCGATTGAAGTTGTTTTGGGTCAGGGTGCAAAACCGGGCGGCGGCGGGATGTTGCTGGGACAGAAAATATCAGAACGTGTGGCAAAAATGCGTTGTCTGCCGCAAGGCATTGACCAGCGTAGTGCCTGCCGCCACCCGGACTGGACCGGCCCGGATGACCTGGCAATCAAAATTGCCGAACTGCGGGAAATTACTGACTGGCAGGTACCCATTTATGTCAAAGTCGGCGCAACACGTACCTACTATGATGTCAAGCTGGCAGTTCAGGCCGGCGCAGACGTTGTAGTCGTGGACGGTATGCAAGGGGGGACTGCAGCAACCCAGGATGTGTTTATTGAGCATGTAGGTATTCCTACGATGGCTGCGATACCTCAGGCAGTACAGGCATTACAGGAACTGGGGATGCATCGTGAAGTGCAGCTGATTATCTCGGGCGGGATCCGTAATGGCGCCGATGTTGCAAAAGCTATTGCCCTCGGTGCCGATGCTGTTGCTATTGGGACGGCCGCATTGATTGCACTCGGTGATAATAACCCGCGTTATGCCGAAGAGTACCAGCAACTCGGTTCTGCCGCCGGCTTTTATGATGACTTCCAGGAGGGCAAAGATCCGGCAGGGATTACCACCCAGGATCCGACACTGAGCCAGAGACTCGATCCGATCATTGCCGGAAAAAAACTGGCTAACTACCTGCGGGTGCTGACTCTTGAGGCACAAACCCTCGCCAGAGCCTGCGGTAAATCGCACCTGCATAACCTGGAACCTGAAGACCTTGTCGCGCTGAATGTTGAGGCTGCAGCCATGGCACGGGTTCCTCTGGCCGGAACACACTGGATCCCCGGCCAGCAATATAAATAACCCCGCTTCCTGTTACGGGCCTCAGTGACAGAGGCCCGTTAATCTGTCACTACTGAGGTACCTCATGAAACAAACAATGCTGCTGGCGTTGCCGGTTTTACTGTGCAGTTTTCCGGTATTCGCTGCACCTGTATTAAACAGTGGTGATACAGCGTTTATGTTTATCACGGCCTCACTGGTATTGCTGATGACATTACCGGGACTGGCCCTGTTTTACGGCGGGATGGCACAAAGTAAAAATGTATTATCCGTATTAACGCAAGTATTTAGCGTCACGGCACTGACTGGCGTTATTTTTGTTTTGTATGGCTACAGCTTTTCATTTACCGATGGTCACTCACTAAACCCTGTAATTGGCAGTGGTCAGAAAGTTTTTCTGCGGAATATCACTACAGATTCCCTCACCGGTACCGTACCGGAATATGTTTATGTCTTCTTTATGCTGACTTTTGCTGCCATCACTCCGGCGCTAATTACCGGCGCATTTGCTGAACGGATACGCTTCTCTTCGATGCTGGTTTTTATTACTCTGTGGGCCACTATTAACTATATCCCGCTGGCACATATGGCCTGGGGCGGCGGCTGGATCGCTGCATTGTCGGTACAGGATTTTGCCGGGGGCGATGTTGTACATATTAATTCCGGGGTAGCCGCCCTGACGGCTGCAATCATGATTGGCCGTCGTCAGCAATTTCGGACATCCGCACTGATTCCCCACAATATGACAATGACGATGACCGGCGGCTCTCTGCTGATGCTCGGCTGGCTGGGTTTTTGCGGCGGCTGTGCGCTGGCAGCTAACGGTTACAGTATGCTGGTGATTCTTAATACCCTGCTGGGCGGATTCGGAGGAGCGCTGTCCTGGATGCTTCTCGAATGGCGGATTCATAAACGTCCCGGTTTACTTGGCATTATTACCGGTGCCGTGGCGGGGATGGTCGGAATTACTCCGGCCTGCGGATATACCGGACCTGCCGGGGCAATCTGTGTCGGCTTACTGACCGCGCCTGTGTGTCTGTTTTTTATTGGCCGAATTAAACAACGTCTGAATATTGACGACGCCTTCGATGTCTTCGCTATTCATGGTATCGGCGGTATTGTCGGGGGAATACTGACCCCCGTGTTTGCCCTGACCCTTCTGGGAGGAAGCGGTTTTTCTGCCGGACGTCACCTTACGGAACAATTACTGGTGAATGTCGGAGTCATTCTGTTTACTCTCGTCTTTTCTGCACTGACCAGCTGGATTGCTTTAATGCTGGCGGCAAAAATATGCGGCGGATTGCGCACCAGCCGTGAAAACGAAACAGAAGGCCTGGATATTACAGAACACGGTGAAACCGGATATCGTTTCGGTAATAACTAGCCCACAGCCTGTCAGTGATCAGGAAAATCTTTCACTGACAGGCTATTCACTCCGCCCATAACAACAAACACACCGTGCCCGCGCTGCTATTCTGCAAATTTTTCTCCCCAGTCACGCATGCTCAGTAATACAGGTTCAAGGCTCTTTCCCAGCCTGGTCAGTGAATATTCGACACGGGGAGGGACTTCCGGATAAATTTTGCGGGTAACTATCCCATCAGCTTCCAGTTCACGCAATTGCAGTGTCATCATTCTGGGTGTGGCAGATGCTGTTCGCCTGCATAACTGGTTAAACCTTAAGGTTCCGCCAAGAAGATGGAATAAAATCACGGGCTTCCAGACACCGCCAATCACAGACAACGTAACTTCAACGGCACACCCGGTACGCTGAGGTTTCCGTATCCGTGATTTACTCACTGTTTTATTCTGCTCTTCACTATCATTCATGATACTACCTGCTTTATTTGTACGTACTTACAATAAATATATTTTCCTGTCAGGCTACTCTTTTTACAAGGAGCATCATTATGAAAGGCTATATCCTGACAGGAAATATTTCACCGGCACTTCATCTGACAGAGTTACCGGCACCGGAACCCGGCGAAGAACAGGTGCGAGTAGATATAAAAGCGGTTTCTCTGAACTACCGTGATCTGCTGGTCGCAGAGCAGACACAAGGAGATATTCCTCTTTCCGACGGAGCCGGCGTTATCAGTGCAGTTGGTTCAAAAGTCACCGGATTAAAGGTCGGTGACCGGGTGGTGATCGGTTTTATGCCCGGCTGGGCAGAAGGCGAATTTTCTGCAGAAAAGCAGGCCAGCTCCCTCGGCGGGCCGGGAGTTAATGGTGTGCTGACAGAACAGGTCAGGGTACCGGCTTCCGGTGTCACCCTTATCCCGGACAGCATGTCATTCGAACAGGCCGCCACCTTGCCGTGTGCCGGTGTCACTGCATGGTCAGCACTGTTTGAACGTCGTCCGTTGCAACCCGGGGAAACCGTCTTACTGCTGGGTACCGGAGGGGTTTCTGTGTTCGCACTTCAGCTGGCAAAACTGGCGGGAGCGCGCGTCATTATCACCTCTTCTTCCGATGAGAAACTACAACGGGCGAAAGCTCTGGGGGCGGATTACACCATCAATTATAAAACGAACCCTGCATGGGCTGATGAGGTTCTGTCACTGACCAACGGCACAGGCGCAGACTTAACAGTAGATGTTGCCGGTCCTCAGACATTAAATGACTCCCTGAAAGCGACCCGGTTTGGCGGACGTATCTCTCTGATGGGCGTACTCACCGGTTTCAGAGGTCCCATTGATACACTGTCTGTTCTTGAGAAACGTATCACACTGCAAGGGATTTATGTCGGCCCTGTCAGTACTCTCAGCTCACTGGTCAGGACCGGTATCGAGCCTTATATTGATCAGGTTTTTGACTTCTGCGAAGCAGAGTCTGCCTATACAACGCTGAGAGAGAAGAGCCATTTCGGTAAACTGGTCATTCGTATTTAGTATCCAAAGGTATAAACCGGCCGGAGCCTAATCTCCTCCGCCACGAGTAAAAAGGCGGCAACGTTATCCGCTGCCGCCTGTGTGCTCTCCGGAATATCACCAACCCGTTACGGGCCGGCTTTACCCTTCAGCCGGATTATTTATGAACGTAATAACTTGCATAACGTGACTGTTCAATATTGGCAGTCCAGCGGCCTGCAACCACATTATTATCCCAGCCATACCAGTTCGGGTAAGAGGCTGATGCAATCCCAATTGAGCAGTTAGTGGTCGGGTTATGGACATACCCCCCGCGATAGCTTCCCTGTGTCCAGCGCCGTACGACGACCTGAATCGGCTGAGCGTAATAGCCGGGAGCAACATTGATATTCCAGTTGTAGTTAGTGCTGAAACTTTGCTGATGGCTATAGTTAGCACTCACATTGAACAGACTCAATGCATCACCAATCACCGGTATTTTACTCAGATTTAAACCTACGGTGCCGCCCCACTGATAACCCGTGGTTTTGGTCTGTCCCCAGATATAAGTACAGCCAGTCACGCCGCCAGAGCCTTTCGGACATAAATACACCGGCCCGCGCCAGATCCAGTCTTCCCAGGTATTGCGATCCTGAGTCTGGGCAAAGGCTTTCGAATTACTGGTCAGTAATACATTTTCTGTATGTCCGACAAAACAGGTGGCCGCAAAACTATTCGATAGCGGAATCAGTGCCGCTAATAATGTCAGTGAAATTTTCTTCATTATTTGTCCCCTGAATTATTGGAAGATCTGGTCCGGCGTATTATCGGAACTCACAGACGACGTGGTTTTCTCGTCTGAGAATAATTCGGCAGAGTACTGGCTGGTTGTCAGCTCAACCGGCGTCATCAGATAACCATCACCTGACGGTGATGTTTTAAACATAATGGCATCTGCCGCAACTGAAGACCCGATAATCTGACTGGCTAACTGCGCGGCTTTGGTACTGCCTTTACTGCCATCGAAAATAACCTGTTTGCCATTATTTAATGCCTGAATTACCGTGTTTTTTAATGACTGGCCGGCATTCAGTGAATCACCCACTAATAAAATATCGTAATTATCGGCACTGCCTGCGGTATATTTTGTTTTAAGGTAGTTAAATACCCCGCCATTACTGTCAGACAGAGAATAATAAACCGGTGTTGTTGCTGCACTCACTGGTTCCTGAGTTGCTGACGTCTCTGCTGCCATCCCACTGCCAACAAACGTTCCTGCCAGCGAGAAAGCCAGTATGCTTTTCATCATCTTATTCATTATAAACCCCGTAGTTATAGAGAGTGATATATACTGCTAATCGTTTTATATTGAGAACACCTCCTTATATTTATTTTAAATTTACTGATAGGCTGATAATGAGAACTGACCATTACCACATCCATAAGCCTGAGCCGGGTGTGATACCACAGAAAATCCGGCGCCAGGCGGAATAGCGAAAATAACCGATGAGCTGGGTGTAATATTTTTACCCTGACTACTGTTATTCGCCACCAGAATGCCATTAACCATCGCCCGAAGATCAGAGAAGTTATAACAATATCCGTCTCCGGCCACCCGACTCAGTGACGTATTCCCGCCACTGGCTGATATCCATACCATCTCTCCGGTACCATTCACGCCCTGATATATCCCGCTACGTCCGCCAAGACTGGTCAGATGAATATTATTTTTCATAAACCCGACCCACTGGCCGTTATAGCAAATTAAAATACCGGCACTTCCGCCATTGGCAATTAATCCGTCATCACTACAGGGGGTATTCAGTGAGGCACTGCCTTTAATATCCAGATATTCCCTGGCTGTCATCCTCCCGTCAGCGGATATTTTTCCTGCCTGAATTTCTCCGGCCGTTGAAATTCCTTTGTCTTTCCAGACCCTGACCCATTGATCATCATTCATATAGAACCCGCCGTTATGGGTACTATTAATCCAGCCTTTATCTCCGCGGGTTACCAGTGAGCCGCCCACTGAGCGAATATCCGTTTCAGCGGTGATATTGCCACCACTCCATATCCCTGATTTTGCAGAAAGATTACCCGATGATACCCCGTCACTGACCGAGATATCCCGTGCTGTAATCTCGCCGGCATTACGCAACTGATGGCGAGTCAGGTCTATATCCGCATGCATCTGATTCAGCTCCGGATGTCCGGTAACGGCATAACGGTACAGTCTGTCACTTTCACTAAAAACACTATGCATAGTATCTGCAGAGAGTAATATGGCGAGATGTCCCCGGCTTGCCGGAATTCCGGATAACGCCGTGTTTATCTGCCAGCTGCCATCAACCCCTGTTGCCTGATTATCTTCACTGATATATCCCGACTCACCATGCATTAGACGTGCAATATAACGCATTCCTTTTTCACTCAGGGGGTCGCCCTGCCGCGAAAGAAGTAATCCGGTAATATTTTTATTTGTAAGATTGTCGAGGGTAAAAAAAATACTATACTGCTGTCCCTGATTATTCTTCAGAGAGATATTTTTACCCAGATAACCTTGCTGTTGTAATTGCCTGGCGGTGACTGCAACCACTTTTTCTGCCAGCAGCGATTTCTGTAAATCCGCATAATGATCTTTAAGATAATATTCTGCCGCCTCGGAAAAAATATTAGTTTGCCTGGCCGTTACCATCCACTCCTGAAGCTGTAAATAATCACTGTAACGCTGATAACCTATCGGTGCAGCAATAAGAATCAGGGCCAGTACCAGACTCAGTGAAAAAAGAGTATCTCCTCGATGTATTTTTATCATACATTTATTATATCTTTATTAAATTAATGAAACCTGTCATTGACCATAGGGCGAAAGCAACAAAAAAATATGGCGCATAGGGTAATACCCTTTTATTAATCATCAGAGCGGAAAGAAAAAGCAACAAAAAACCACTTCCGGCCACCATACATATTTCACGCCATCCCATCCAGAAACTCATTCCGCTAATAAAAAAGATATCTCCCTGGCCGATAGAGTCCTGATTTATGGACAGCGAAATTATCCTTACCAGCTGAAATGATGAAAAGAAAACCACCCAGACAATAGAGCAGTTGATTATTTTATCAGTGCCACATTGTAATAAGATGATTAATAATCCGCTCAGCGTGAAACTCATCGTAAAACGTAATGGCAGCCAGAAATTACTGATATCAATAACGGTAAATAAAATTCCCCATACTAAAAATACCCCGATCACTGGCGGGCTGGCGGGAGGTTCAGGCACCACCAGATACATACCGTAGAGTGCACTGAACATCCCCGTCACTGACAGCATCAGCGTAGCTGCGGGCTGGATCCCCTGATGTCCGCGAATAAATTGTTGTGACTGCCTGACCATCAGGATACCCGCCGGGATAAATAACAGTATGCTGCTGAGCATTAGTCCTCCTCCCGCTGTGAATACCTGATATATGTCAGATAAACCTTATGAATATAGCGCTGCCTTGCCGGATCCCGGCCCTGTAAAAAACCCGTATTATAGGTCGCCAGACAGGCCCAGTTATTGCCACAATACCTCAGGTGACGGGCCAGAATCGCGGCTCCGGTGTCAATATTCAGGCACCCGTCTTTCAGCAAATCAGCTGCCGAGGTGATCCGATGCTGGCGGATAAGCCCGGCAATATGTACCGAATTAATCTGCATTAAGCCATAATCCCTGCTGATAACCCGGCCCTGCAGGTTCCGGTTAACACCGATACGGTCAGCCACACCATGACTCTCAACCTCACTGATCGCCCTCAGTAAATTCACATTAAGATGGTAATGGCGGGCCGAACTTTCAAAACAATCGGCGGCAGTACAATGCAGGGATAACAGGGATAGCACAGCAAGCAGCCAGCCTTTCATGCTGTCAGTTCGCGCTGTAAAATTCGAGACGGTTATTATCCTTACCGCCCTCTGCAGACTGGCAATCTGCTGCTGCCATCGCCGCCCCCTGACTACTGGTATAATCATGGCCGTTGACACGGATATGATCGATAAAGGTGGTACTGCCGAGTTTAGTGATCAGTGTGGTACAGGCTTCGTCAGGAACACCGTCATAGCGCAGTACAAACCCGCTATCACTCCCCTGTCCTGATACACTGTCCGGAGCCAGAGTGACACTTTTCCCCCACAGGTTATTCAGAATTGCCTGCCCGGACGATTTATCTCCCATAATCGCCATATTGCCAGGCGCACCACCAAAACGGATCAGCGCCCCGGTCATTTCCCGGTCCGAAGCGAACTGATAACTCCCTCCGACTTTCAGCATATTACGGGTATTGGTCATCAACTCACTGATATTCCCCATCTCAGTATTAGTATCATTACGGCTGAATAACCCGCTTCCCACACTGATGCCAATCACCAGAACAATAAGTGAGATAGTGATCCAGATTCCGGCTTCGAACAACGAGATAGCACCCCGATGTACCCGTGTTGCTGTAGTCATTTTTTTTTCCTCTGATCATTGATGCACCGAAATAAGATTGTTCAGATCCTGGGTAGAAAGCAGAATTAAAATCATGTAGCCGGCATTCAGGCTAAGGCAGACATATCCTGTCATTGTTGCCGTTCTCTTGATCTGCTGAACTGTTTTTACCAGCCAGTCGCTGGCAAAATTCTCAATAATATTTTCCGCATTATCTGCGGCAGTCAGTACCCGTAGCTTTTTGACAGTTTCTGCTGAAGGGAAGGCATAGCCCGTCGCAAAAAGCGCTGCCCCCAGATGTTTACCCTGCCAGACCTGCTGCAAAGTGGCCTCCAGCCTTTCGTACAGCCAGGGAGAAGCCCGCTGCATTAACTGCCGGAGACTCTGCTCTGTTTTTACCTGAGCACGTAATAAGGCAGAAATATTCAGCAGGAAGCTGACACCCTGAATATCCCGGTACAGTTTCCACGGCAGCAGGTGATCAAGCAGATGGCAGCGTACCCGCCCTGTCAGATTAGGCAGTGACCAGATAACCCATGCCAGCAGTAAAATAGTGCCTGTGATAATGAACAATAGGTTATCGCTCAGGCCGCGGGACAGGACAGATAAAGCACGCAGTGATCCCTGCCACTGGTCTTCACTGACCAGCGCCGCCAGACGCGGAAGAAAACGATGGCTGACCAGCTGAACCATAAACAGACAAGACACCAGCAGCAGGCACGGGTAAGCCAGTGCCGAACTGCAGGCGGAACGCATCTCCTTTGTTGCTCTGGCGATGGTCATGGCACGGCGAATCGCGGCAGCAAGATCTCCGTCACTGACGCCGGTACTGAGAAGTAAAAGTTCCTGTTCCGGCACCCAGCCACGTAAACCTTTATCCAGCGACATACCGCAGGTCAGTGCTTCAGCGATGTCCTGCAGGCAGTAAACCCGCGGGCTTTTTGCCGAACGATCACTGAGGATCAGCGTATTAACGGCATCAGCCAGTTTGAACTGGTTTTCCAGTAAAAAAGCTAAATCATCGTACAGACTGATCCGGTCATTACCGGAAAAAGTTTTTAATGCCAGCTGACGGCTCAGGCGTTCACTGTGCTCACGCCACGGCAGACTCTGTTTCATTGCCCGCCACCTCCCTGCGCTATATGATCTTCATCTAAAGGACTGATCAAATCGGCTTCGAGGGGATCGGCCATCCCCTGGCGGAGATAATCTTTCAGATGGGCGGTACGGGTAATCCCCTGCTGGTGTTCCAGCCAGTAATCACGGGCTGCTGCTTTACCTTTATAGCGATACAGTTCCATAAACCGCGCATCAGGCCGGATCACCTCTGCGATCATTTTCCGGCCGACGGTACCCTGCCAGCACTCAGGACATCCGTCCGGATGACGGAAACAGAGTTTTTCTGCATCACAATGTTGCTGCAGAAATTCCCGCTGTTGTCCGGACAGAAAGGGTAATTTTTGCTGCCAGCTCAGTTTGCAATTCGGACAAAGTACCGCAATCAGCCGCTGTGCTATCAGACCAATCACCAGCTGAGCATCGGCAATTTCGGGCAACGGCACCCGCAGGGTGTCCGTCAGTCGCTCAAGAATCCCGATAGCGTCGTTGGCGTGCAGTGTTGTTTGTACCAGATGGCCAGACTTTGCAGCACTCAGGGCTGCTCTGACCGAGTTATGATCACGGATCTCACCGATGATCATTGCGTCAGGATCCAGACGCAGCGCCGAAGAGATCCCGCGCGACCATGCCTGGCTTAGCGCTTGCGGATCGGTACGATCGGCAATTACCGGTGTCTGTACCGCACCCGGGATCATCCCTTCGGGCGGATCCTCAATCGTTAACAGTCGTTTACTCTCTAAACTCTGCTGTAGATAAAGCCGGCTGAAACAGCGCAGAGACGTACTTTTACCGGACCCCGTCGGCCCGGAAATAATAATGATCCCTTCCGGACGGCTTAGCATACGGGTAATTAGTGTCTGTTGTGCTGGCAGGAATCCCAGTCCGTGCGGTGTCGGCAGTGATTCACTGTCATCAGGTAATAGACGCATAACAACATATAAGCCGAATTCAGCAGGTGTGTGGGCATAACGTGCGCCGAAAATCCCCAGCTGTCCGACAAACTCGCTGCGTAACCGGCCATCCTGAGCTCTGTTGGCATTAAAACTCTTTTCGGTCACATCGCACATAGAGAGTACGATGGTGGCCGCCAACTGCAAACCTTCTTCACGCTCCAGTTGCGCCACAGTCCGGAGCTGGCCATGGATCCGCAGCTGTACCAGGGTGACATCCTGATAGCCAATCAGCAGGTGAATATCTGACGCATTCAGCTTCACCGCCTGACGAAAATAGCTGATCACCCGTGACTGTTGCTCTGAACGGCTCATCTCCGTGGCTGCCCGGCCACTGTCCTGACTGCTCTGTAACTGGCGCAGTTGATCAAGATGCACCGGTTCAAACCGGGTCGCGGGTGCCTGACGCAGTAAGCCCGCCAGTGCCGAGGCTGTCAGAGGGTCATGGCGGTGAGCTTCAGAGAAATAGACCCTGGGTTCCTCTGCTGAATGATCGATATAGATATACGCAGAAATATCCTGGCGATTAATCATTGTTACCCCCGCTGAATGCCAGCAGCTTCGGCGCTTCCCCGGCTCTGCCGATCATCACTTGCCGGGCAGTAATGGCAATAACACGGTACTGACCGTCGGGTAATAGTGTATTTTTTGTGACAGTCAGTGGTTGCCCGCCCGGTATCTGTAACCGGGCATTCAGCTGCTGGCGGTTACCCCAGATTTGGATCACCAGCGGTAACCCGGGCTGTTGTTCACTTTTTACCGGAACCGCTAACCGGGTACCGGCCATATTGTCCGCCACTGGCGGGTTCTCCGCCGCGGGCAAATGTTGCCCGTCTGATATTCCGGCCATTACCGGCGGCTGGTTCGCCTGCAGATATTTATCCAGCTCGCTGCGGGCCCGTGCATTTTCCAGCTTTGCCTGATTAAACAGTGTTTCTTCCTGGATTTTCTCCAGATCACCCAGAGAATATCCGTTCGCCGGATCGGCTGCCAGCGCCCGGCCGCCATATATCAAGCCGATCAGGACGCCCCGTATGCTGAAATTAATCAATTTCATATAAACGTCCTTCCACCGTGAACAATAATTTGCCTTCCGTTCTGCTGATATCCAGCCGGATAAAACTGAGGTTCTGAGCCTGCATCACAGCAGAGCTCAGTAATAAACGCGGACTTAAACCTGTCACCAGCGTAAATGTACGCACAGAATAGTGCGCAGCACCGGCAATCGTCTCGCGTTCTGACAGCTGCAATTGACTGTGGGTACGTTGTGCCAGACTCACCAGCGCCGTTAAAGATACCGTTGTCGCCGCTGCCGTGTGATGTACAGCAACCGCAGGCAGGGCAAGTTGTAACTCAGCTTCATCACCGGCACCCGGCAGGTTAAAGCGGTAAGCCTGCGGGCTAAGGCCATCTGCCGACAACCCGCGGATAAAGTCATCAATGGTGCCTGTCCCTTGCATTGAATAGCGGGCCAGTACATGTGCCGGCTCAGCAGTACAACTGACATGGCTGAGTCCCCAGTCCGCAATCATCACCGGCAGACTAACCAGATGCTGCTGGCAGGCGGCAAGCGCGTCACTGAAAGCGGGCTGATGTGCCCACGGCAGTGTCGGCTGCCCGGCGGCCTGCTGACGTTTCTGCTGCAGTAAGTAGCGTTGCGCAGCATCAATACGCTGCTGCTGTTGCCAGTTGTTCCGCCATAACAGTCCGGAAATCACCAGTGCGCAGAGCACCAGCAGCCCGCCAGCCACTCTGAGCCGGGAACGGTGACCTGACGCTTTCAGTCTGAACTTACGCGGCAGCGGCGAAGACTGTGGCAATAAATCATCAAGACACAGACCCGCGATCCCGTCTCCTTTCCCCTCCCCGCCTGGCGTACGGTATTCATGCCACTGAATATCGGGCCGGTTGAGCAGCAAAAATTGCCGGATATGCTGCCGGATCTCATCGAGACTCCCCAGACGATCGCTGAAAGGTGATAACTCCTTTCCGGCTTTGGCAATAAACCAATACAGCCCTTTTTCCAGCCGGCAGACGGCATAACTGTCGGCTGGCATTTCCCGGAGCACGATCAGTGCCAGCGGATAGCTTTTTTCCCGTCCTTTGCTGTCCGGGGAGAGTTCGATCGTTCCCAGCAGACAGCCCGGGTCTCCGGCTGCTTCCGGGGTCAGAATAACGCGGAAAATATGCGGTACATCAGGCAGTCTCTGCCGGATTTTACGCGCTCCCCGGACCGGCAGGTAACGCCACTCCAGCCCCAGCACCAGTTGCCGGCCGGCGTGCAGGATGCAATATGGTTTTATCCCCGACATCACTGTCACCCCATCAGTACCGGAGTGATCAGAATAACCAGTGCCGACTTCCCTTTACTGCCACCCTCTCCGCCACCAAACAGGAAGAAATGTGAATGGTTAACGCCCTGGTGATCGTCACTGTTGCTGACCGACTGATACCCGCTCAGCACCAGAGTCTGGCCTGACTGCATCAATACCCGCTGGGTAAAGATTTTCATCCGGGTTTTCATCAGTTCAATGGATGCATTCTGGCTGGTAAAGGTGCGGAAGGTCGGATCATCTGACATATTAATCGCGAACTGGAGCTGCATACGGGTAGAATCCGGCATCAGATACGGCAGGATAGTCATATTCAGGCCGGTGGTTATCGTCGACTTGCTGATACTGCTGGAAGAACCGACATTCGCCGTATTCTCGGTACTGGTATCGGAGGCATAATCCTGCTGTAAAGCAACCTGCACAGGAACCGCTGACAGGTTAGTGGTCATACTGGATAACTGGGTAACAACACTGAGATGTGTCTGTTCAGCCAGAGCCTTCACCAGGGCCGCACTGCCTTTACCTTTACCGTCCAGAATCGAGATACCACTGCTCATCATTTCACTGGCTGCATCTGAATAAGGTGATGTCAGTGACAGGCCCAGATTGCTGTTATTGAAGACAGCTTTCCAGTCAATGCCCAGCTGATCGTTATCTTTATTATCAATACTATAGACCTGCACATTCAGGACAACCTGGCGGTTGAGCTGCGTATTACGATCACTGATATAACGACCGACATCACTCAATACCTGAGGGGTATCGCGAACCGTAAGCACACCATCCGTGAGATTCATACGCCCTTTTCCCGGTGTCAGCATCATCGAAATAGTACTGGCAATATCACGATACAAGCCGGACTTAATTTCCATAGTGGTCGACTGAGAGGTGGTGTCCGAATCTTTATCAGCCCCGTTTGTCGCGTTCTGACTACCGGCCGTGGTTGTATTATTCTGATTTTGAGAGGAAGTCGTGCCACTGACCGTGCGGGAATAAAAGCTGGCATTATTATCCATAAATAATACAGGGAATGTTTTGGTCGCCAGGTAAGAGATAACAACCCGCTGCCCCTGATATTCCCAGCTCAGTCCCTGGCGGGCAGTGATATTATCCAGCAGTCCGGATACCGGTCCCTGCCAGAAAATATTATTCAGTCCGGAGTTGGCGGAGATTGTATTATCCGGCGCCCCGCTTTCGGGTAAAAGATCGTTCATGGCAGGTTCACGGGTAGTATAACCTTCGGTACTGTCTTGTTTATTCAGTGCATCGGGAGTGATTGTGACAGGAATATGACACTGTTCGGTAATCAGTGAAGAAATCGCTTCAAGCCGGATATCACCCGGATGATTAATGGTCAGATTACAGGCAGGCAAATTGCTGTGACTGCTACGGGAGTTATTTAATGGTTCCGGATTAATCCATTGAGACTGTTCATTAATAACATAGGGATGCGACTTATTAAATGGCATCATAGCATCGGCTTGTGACGTCAGTTGATTATTATTTTTTTCAATGTCACTTATTCTCTGCCAGCTGCTACAGCCGGATAATTGAACAAAAACTAATGATAACATTGCCAGTGTGGTATTTTTTTTGAAATTCATAAACCATTTTATTCCTGGTAATAATAAATAATACTTCCGTCACTGATATCAGGAGGGATATCAATACTGACTGCTTTTCCCTCCATGTCATATAGCTGCTGAGAACGCAGTGTATAAAACAGTCTGCTATGATGACTGAGTAGCATCAGACAGCCTGTTAATCCGGGCTTATCCGCCGTCCATATAAAATGCTGTCCGCCACGCTGCTCGTAATGCAGAATGATCTCGCCGCTGATGTCTTTCTCCGGCATATCCGCGTCTGAATACTGCCACCGTGCCACGGCATGCAGGAAAAATATCGCCTGACGCTGGCAATTCTGGTCACTGATCTCTGTCTGAACCTGCTCCTGTGGTGACAAAAAACTGAATAATAATCCCCCGAGAAAAACTGATAAGATCCAGTAGTACATAATACGGACTCTTAGCGGGTATCGATTACCACCAGACACTGACTCTGATGAATATGAGCATACAGTGGTATCTGTGCTGCTGAATACAGGTTAATTATTTTTGTCACCGAGGATAAATAATCTCCCTGAAAAATAAGAGGTGCATCGACAGGATAATCTACATGCGTCTCCCAGATTATTTCCCAGTGCTCCATTCCGCGGATATCACAGCCTGTTTCGGCAGACCATTGCACCATTCCTTGCTTCAGAGTCATCCCCGCCGGAATGTCATAATTTTGTTTTCTGCTGATCACCGGGGGATAACTATCCCCCGAAAACTGGCTATATCCGGCAGCATTTACCATCGGAGAAAATAGTAAAAATGTCACAATTAAAAATACTATATTCCTAGTCACTGATTATTTTCTCTGGCCAGAATAAATATTAAATAGCACTAATTGTTAATCATTAAATTCAGTATAAGGAGCCTGATTTACTTAAGCAAACAAAAGTTTACGAAATCCTTACCATGCAACCTAAATAAGATGATACCTCTTTAATCTGGATGTATAACCAATAAATACCAACACTAAACCACAAAAAAAATAAATAAACAGATTTTAAAACTAATTAGCTGATTAATGATCACTTTGTTTATTTGAAGGTAAGTTATTATCATTATAATAACTACAGGGTCTGCATTTTTGTTTCACTTTTATGACAAAAAATTATTTTTTTCATATTTATAATTATCCGAGTGATTATTAAGATGATGCCAAATAATAAAAATAATATTCCGCATAATAACAGCAGATTAATCTGCCATAACACTTTCGGCAGATGATAAATAGGGATAAATTTCAGGATGGCCGGACAGCGGGTGAATAAATTTACCCGGGGGTATAACGAGACACATCGTCACAGCACAATACGCGATATGGCACCGGCAGAGAGATATTACGGAGAAGCACCTGCACTGTTGAAATAACGGGATACATTGTACCGGAGTACGAGACAGCAACGTTCTCAACGCAAGTCAGAGAAAATGAGAAAGTGGTAATCTGAGAGACCGGGCTCTCTCTGCATCAGCAGCCGGTAAACAGGCTGTTTAGATTAACCCGGGATAACAGCGGTTCTGATACTTACCGGTTAACGCAGCGCCTGTTTTATAACCAAAATTTACCGGGTGCTTTTAGAGTCATATATATATATCATTACATTCGTTAAAATAATTAATGATTTGAGGATATTATGAAACCGACGCTGGTGTTTTTCTCTGCTTTATTTTTATCGGGTTGTGCCTTAACACCGAAAGTAGAAACAGTACAAAGCTATTGGATCTACGATATCAAAACCAATAAAACTCCATCCCAATTAGAAGACTCTGTTGTTAGTGCTATACAATCTCAGATGTCATCATTAGCAGTAGTCAGAAATATTCCGGAAGCATCATTACCTGAGAAACCAGGACGATTCATAATGAGTGATGCGTTCTCAAACACCAACTTTGCTGCATTAGCAGCAAATAGCGGAGTCTCATTGAAAATGGTCACCTGTGACGGAGCCTTAGCGACAGCGAGGTCTGATGATACAGGGATGCAAAGCTGGGGGGAAAACACAACCTTCAATAGTTGTTTATGGCAATACAACGGCGGTTACCATTTAGACATTGTTGTGTCATTCACTAATGAGAGTGGTGGTTATGATGCTAAGTCTATAGCTAAAGCGATAATGACTCCGCTGATAGGAAACAGCCAAAATCTCATCCCTGTCCGAATTAATAACATTGAAAAACAAATATCGGAAGGTGGAGAAAATATTAAGTTAGTTGATAGTTATAAAGGATAACAAAAACTACTACTAAAACGCGGGAGATTACCAGGACCTGACCGGATCACAATTCAACCATTTTTCTGTGCAACTGACGGCAGGTTGTGACTGGCCACTGACTGCAGGGAAACGAGTATACAATTACGGATTATCCGCCTGGTGATCATCCCATAAAATATCGTGAGGACATCATAAAGATTGCAGCATTGTATAGACTGTCAGAAAGCAATAATGAATTAATTATCTTAACTAAATGATTGTGTGAAGAGCTGCGTATCCGTCGGCTTTCTGTCTTTGCTGGAAACCAGTGCGACAGAAGGTTGCTGGCAGGGCGCTACGCCGATCAGACCTGGCAGTCGTATGCTGCTGAACGCGCGTGAAGCGCGACCTGTCGCTGGCGCTGTACCTATAAGTCATTGTTCAAAGAAGAACGACAGACGCCGGGCCAGGGTAAAAATGCGGGAAATACCGCTAACATCAACCAGTCCCTTATTTTTCTGACTCCCCGTTTTTGACTAAGCTGCCAGAAACTTGCAGATTGTATGGCCCTGAAAAATAAAAAACCCCTGAATTAACAGGGGCCTATATATATTTTTTTTACAGACAACTCACAAGTCAACTCTAGAACGGGATATCGTCGTCAAAATCCATTGGTGGTTCGCTGCTGGCAGGTGCGCTGCTCTGCTGCGGACGCGCCGCGGCAGGGGCATTACCGCCACCACTGAACTGATTACCCCCCTGCTGCTGTGGCTGCTGTGGCTGGCCCCAGCCATTGTTGTTGTTTTGTCCGCCGGCAGGTGCTCCGCCTGCATTTCCGCCCTGACGGCCACCCAGCATTTGCATGGTACCACCAACGTTAACCACAACTTCGGTGGTGTAACGATCCTGACCACTCTGGTCCTGCCATTTGCGGGTACGCAGCTGACCTTCAATATAGACCTGAGAACCTTTACGCAGATATTCACCGGCGACTTCAGCCAGTTTGCCAAACAGGACTACACGGTGCCATTCGGTAATTTCTTTGTTCTCACCGGTCTGCTTATCACGCCAGCTTTCCGACGTGGCCAGTGTAATGTTGGTAACCGCACCACCATTTGGCATATAACGGACTTCCGGGTCCTGCCCCAGATTCCCGACAAGTATTACTTTGTTTACGCCGCGACTGGCCATATACGTCTCTCCTGAAGAATAATTACTCTGAGTCTAAGCCGCCAATCATAACACGGCACAGCCGATTATTGATACTTCATAACCCGTTTCACTGTGCGCAGAAGGTCGCATTTCCCCGCGAATACACACAGGGTAAACCGCAGACCGATTGTTCTGTCAGATACGGTATGCAGGCCGGCAGCCCTGGCCTGGCTGCACTGCATCCCTCCGGTACAGCAGGTTACAGGCAGAGAGCTTCACAGGTATTCTCTGACCTGAATCTGATAACCATTAAGCAAAACAAAAGGTTGCCTTTTGTCCTGACAGTGATTAATCCCCCGGCCAGCGGCCGGACGGCATTTCCGGTAAACTACTGGATATTTAATCAGTTTATTTTTTATGCCATAATAATATGTTTGATTCTCCCCATGTCTCGCCCGCAGACATGGACGACGCTGATAATCCGGGAAAGGTGAATGGATAAGATCGAAGTACGGGGTGCCCGCACCCATAACCTGAAAAACATCAATCTGATTATCCCCCGCGACAAACTGGTCGTGGTCACGGGTCTGTCTGGTTCAGGTAAGTCGTCTCTGGCATTCGATACGCTGTATGCGGAAGGCCAGCGTCGTTATGTTGAATCTTTGTCGGCCTATGCCCGTCAGTTTCTGTCGCTGATGGAAAAACCGGATGTCGATCATATTGAAGGACTGTCTCCGGCAATTTCTATTGAGCAGAAATCAACCTCACACAACCCGCGTTCAACGGTCGGTACTATTACCGAAATCCACGATTATCTGCGCTTGTTGTTTGCCCGTGTCGGTGAGCCACGCTGCCCTGATCATGGTGTCCCGCTGGCCGCCCAGACCGTCAGTCAGATGGTTGATCAGGTATTACAACAGGATGAAGGCAGCCGGTTAATGTTGCTGGCCCCGGTGATCAAAGACAGAAAAGGCGAGCACCTGAAAACCCTCGAAAATCTTGCTGCCCAGGGATATATCCGCGCACGGATCGACGGCGAGGTGTGCGATCTTTCCGATCCGCCAGCACTCGAATTACAGAAAAAACATACTATTGAAGTGGTGGTTGACCGGTTTAAAGTCCGTGACGATCTGGCGACCCGACTGGCGGAATCCTTTGAAACCACACTGGAATTATCTGGCGGTACCGCCATAGTGGCGAATATGGATGACAATAGCGCACCTGAAATGCTGTTTTCGGCCAACTTTGCCTGTCCGGTCTGTGGTTACAGTATGCGTGAACTGGAGCCACGGCTGTTTTCGTTTAATAACCCTGCCGGCGCCTGCCCGACCTGTGATGGCCTGGGAGTACAGCAATTTTTCGATCCGCAGCGGGTGATCCAGAACGACGAACTGTCACTGGCCGGGGGAGCGATCCGTGGCTGGGATCGGCGTAATTTTTACTATTTCCAGATGCTGCGCTCGCTGAGTGAGCACTACCAGTTTGATATTGAAGCGCCGTTTAATACCCTGAGTGACAGCGTTAAAAAAGTGATCCTTAACGGCTCGGGAAAAGAAAATATCGAATTCAAATATGTGAACGATCGCGGTGATACTTCTGTGCGCCGCCACCCGTTTGAAGGCGTATTACATAATATGGAACGCCGCTACAAAGAAACGGAATCCAATGCGGTACGTGAGGAACTGGCGAAATATATCAGTAACCGTTCCTGTACCAGTTGTCATGGCACCCGGTTACGTAAAGAAGCCCGTAACGTGTTTGTCGCCGAAACAACATTACCGCAGATCTCCGAAATGAGTATCGGCCATGCCACTGAATTTTTTGCGGCACTGGCATTAACCGGACAACGGGCAGCCATTGCCGAAAAAATACTGAAAGAAATCAGCGAACGGCTGAGTTTTCTGGTCAATGTCGGCCTGAACTATCTTTCCCTGTCCCGCTCTGCGGATACCCTTTCCGGGGGAGAAGCTCAGCGTATCCGCCTTGCCAGCCAGATTGGCGCAGGGCTGGTCGGGGTAATGTATGTACTGGATGAACCCTCAATTGGCCTGCACCAGCGTGATAACGAGCGTCTGCTGAATACCCTGATCCACCTGCGTAATCTGGGGAATACGGTTATCGTCGTCGAACATGATGAAGATGCCATCCGTGCCGCCGATCATGTGATTGATATCGGCCCGGGCGCCGGTGTACACGGTGGTCAGGTGGTGGCAGAAGGGGACGTTAACAGTATTATGGCCAACCCGGAGTCACTGACCGGGCAGTTCCTGAGCGGTAAACGCAAAATTGATGTTCCTGAACAGCGGGTAAAAGGAGATCCCGGGAAAGTGTTAAAACTGACCGGCGCACGGGGTAATAACCTGAAAGACGTTACCCTGACTCTGCCTGTCGGGCTGTTTACCTGTATCACCGGTGTGTCTGGCTCAGGTAAATCAACCCTGATTAACGATACCCTGTTCCCTCTGGCCCAGCGTCAGTTAAACGGTGCCACTATTATTGAACCGGCCCCTTACCGCGATATCAGTGGTCTGGAGCATTTTGACAAAGTGATTGATATCGACCAGAGCCCGATAGGCCGTACCCCGCGTTCTAACCCGGCGACCTATACCGGTATTTTTACCCCGGTGCGTGAACTTTTCGCCGGGGTACCGGAGGCACGGACGCGCGGTTATACGCCGGGCCGTTTCAGCTTTAATGTGCGGGGCGGACGCTGTGAAGCCTGCCAGGGCGACGGGGTAATTAAGGTTGAGATGCACTTTCTGCCGGATGTTTATGTGCCATGCGATCAGTGCAAAGGTAAACGCTATAACCGTGAAACCCTGGAAGTAAAATATAAAGGGAAGAATATTCACGAAGTGCTGGAAATGACCATCGAAGAAGCCCGTGATTTCTTTGAAGCTGTGCCGGCACTGTCCCGCAAGCTGCAGACCCTGATGGATGTCGGCTTGTCCTATATTCGTCTTGGTCAGTCAGCAACGACACTGTCAGGTGGTGAAGCGCAACGTGTCAAACTGGCACGTGAACTTTCTAAACGCGGGACCGGTCAGACCTTATATATTCTCGATGAACCAACCACCGGGCTGCACTTTGCTGATATCCAGCAATTACTGACGGTACTGCATCAGTTGCGCGACCAGGGCAACACTATTGTGGTTATCGAACATAATCTGGATGTGATCAAAACGGCGGACTGGATTGTTGATCTCGGCCCGGAAGGTGGCAGTGGTGGTGGTGAAATCCTGGTCGCCGGCAGTCCGGAAACTGTCGTGGAATGCGAACAGTCACATACAGCCCGCTTCCTGAAACCACTGCTTAATAAGCATTAATTTCAGTCAGTTAAATAATAGTTATTTCTGCCGCCGTGGCCTGTGCCTGATATAAGTTCAGAAACAGGCCACATTCAGCGACAACCTGCGGGGCCTGCACCGCGTCTGGTGGCTATGCTTAGCAACAGGTTCCGTCCCTCTGCCAATTCCGGCAACGGAGTTGTCTGTTATCTGTCTGACAGGAGAAATGATGAATATTATCCACGCCTATGCTGCACAGAACGAAAATTCCCCCCTCGCCCCGTTCAGCTACCAGCCACGCCAGCTGCGTGACCATGATGTACAGATTGAGATTCTGTTCTGCGGCGTCTGCCATTCAGACCTTCACCAGGCGCGTAATGAGTGGCATAACACGGTATTCCCGGTCGTACCCGGCCATGAGATCGTCGGCCGGGTCACGGCTACCGGCAGCCGCTGCAGCAGGTTTACTGTCGGTGATCTGGTCGGCGTCGGTTGTATGGTCGACTCCTGCCGCAGCTGCCCGGACTGTCAGGAAGGTCTGGAACAATATTGTGAAAACGGTTTTGTCGCGACCTATAACGGTACTGACCGCTTCGATGGCAAAACGACTTTTGGCGGGTATGCTTCTGATATCGTGGTGCACGAAGACTTTGTACTGCGGGTCCCGGCGCATCTGGATCTGGCTGGTGTTGCACCGCTGCTGTGTGCAGGTATTACCACCTACTCACCGCTGAAGCACTGGAAAGTCGGTCCGGGTAAAAAAGTCGGTATTGTCGGGCTGGGCGGACTGGGTCATATGGGGGTGAAGATTGCCCATGCAATGGGGGCCAAAGTCGTGCTGTTTACCACCTCGCCGTCAAAAGTAGCCGATGGCAAACGGCTCGGGGCCTATGAAGTTGTGATTTCGAAAGATGCAGAGCAAATGGCTCAGCATACCAACAGCTTTGATTTTATCCTGAATACTGTTGCCGCGACCCATGACCTGACCCCCTTTATTAACCTGCTGAAGCGGGACGGTAATATGACTCTGGTGGGCGTGCCTGAGCATGACCACCCGGCCCCGTCAGTCGCCAGTCTGATATTTAAACGTCGCAGTGTATCCGGTTCACTGATTGGCGGGATTGCCGGGACCCAGGAAATGCTCGATTTTTGTGGTCAGCACAATATCACTTCTGATATCGAACTGATTGATATCGCACAGATCAATGAAGCCTATGAACGGATGCTGAAAAGCGATGTGAAATACCGTTTTGTCATTGATATTAATACCCTGCGCGATCACGCCGCGGCCTGATCTGCCGAATATAGCGGGCAGATCCTTGCCCGCCATCACATTCGCAGTCTCGCGGATCGCCCCTCGCCGATAGCTGACCAACACAAAGTATATCGATGGTATTTCAGGCCAGCGGGCCGGGTTTCAGCCACCCTGAGCCATTTATCATGTTGCAGATGTTGACCTGCCCGGTTAGCGACCAGCCAGACCCTGCTTGATGCAACGGCTGGCCGCGGAGTACAGGAGATATTATCATCCGTAAAGGCTGCCAGCCTGATGACCGGCAGCCGGTCAGAGCGTCTGCAAATGTCCGACCACTACCGCGGTCAGTTGCCGGATCATCGTTTCATTACGGCGATAGTAAGTCCACTTACCCACTTTACTGGCCTCAAGCAATCCGGCTTCGGATAATGCTTTAAGGCACAGGGATGTTGCGGGCTGAGATAATCCGGCTTTTTCACTGATCAGCGAAGCACAGACACCATACACCGGGAAATCATAAAGCTGGCTGTAACCTGCAAATGCGGTGTGCGGATCTTTCAGCCACTGTAATACCGACATGCGGGTCGGGTTGGCAAGAAGCTTTATGGCGTTCTCTGGTGTCATGCAGCCTCACATCATTCAGGGGCGATATACGGGGTAATCAGTATACCCTGCGTCGCTGCCGCCATACAGTGATGATGTGTCGGTGCTGTTCAGCGGATAATTATTCTGCAAACGTGCAGGTAAATCAGGATTAGCGATAAAGGTTCTGCCAAAACCAAATAAATCAGCCCAGCCGTTTTTCAGTACCCGCTCTGCTTTCTGCCGTGTATAGCGCCCGGAACAGATAATCGGTGAGCGGAAAACGTCCCGCAGACGCTGGCGGAAGTCCTCTGGTAAATCAGGGCTGTTATCCCAGTCAGGTTCGGCGATTGACAGATAACCAATCTTCATTTCATTCAGCATCGCCGCTGCAGTCAGGTAGGTATGCTGCGGATCGGGCTCTACCAGTCCCAGGTAGACGCGGTCTTCATCGGTGCTGCTGAACAGTGGCGCGAAACGTACCCCGACTTTCTGGCTGCCAAACACGGAACTGACGGCCTCAGTCACTTGTTTCAGAAAACGCAGACGGTTTTCCAGGCTGCCGCCGTATTCATCGCTACGGAAATTAGTATGTTCGGAAATAAACTGATTAATCAGGTAGCCATTGGCGGAATGTAATTCCACACCGTCGAATCCGGCCTGTCTGGCATTAATCGCGGCCTGGCGGTACAACTCCACCAGCTCACGGACTTCTTCGGTGCTCAGTTCACGGGGCACCGAAGGTGCGGTCAGTTCACCGGTCGACGGGCCTGTTTCGATAAATACCCGGACATTGGTCGCCGGGACTGCAGAAGGCGCGACCGGCTGTCCGCCCCCGGGCTGAAGAGCGTGATGGGAAACACGGCCGACATGCCAGAGCTGGCAGAAAATCACACCACCTTGCTGATGCACTGCATCGGTCACTTTACGCCAGCCCGCAATTTGCGCCTCACTGTGGATACCCGGCGTCCAGGCATACCCCTGGCCACGGGGTTCTATCTGGGTACCTTCCGTGACCATAAACCCGGCACTGGCACGCTGACGGTAATAGTCGACCATCCTGTCACCGGGAATATTCCCCGGCTGAAGGCTGCGACAGCGGGTCAGCGGTGGTAAGACAATACGGTTTTTTAAACTGGTCCCTGACATATCTAGCGGACTAAAAAGCGACAGTTCCTGCACAATGATTTTCCCCGGTTCAACAAATAAGTTGCGTCATTATATTTACACATTTAAATATCTAAATGTGTAAATATATAAAATCAGCGGGAAATTAAAAAAACAAATAATTATCATAGGGATAAAATTGATATCACCGCACGATCTGCTTAGCCGCCCCTGCTTTCTGTTCCGCTGGCGCAGAAAACAGGGGCAGTTTCAGTCTCAGATCACCGCAGCAAAAGCCTCGGCCACCTGATGGATATTCCGGCTGTTCAGCCCGGCGACACACATCCGGCCACTGCTGATCAGATATACCCCGAATTCCTCGCGTAATCTGTCCACCTGCCGGGCACTGAGCCCCGTATAACTGAACATTCCACGCTGTTTTTCCAGATAACTGAAATCACGTCCCGGCAGCGCCAGGCTGAGTGCGGTGACCAGCGCCTGGCGCATATCCAGAATACGCAGCCGCATCTCTTCCAGTTCTGCCAGCCAGCTGGCCCGTAATTCGTCATCATTCAGGATCGTCATCACCAGTCTGGCGCCGTAAGATGGCGGGCTGGAGTAATTACGACGAACCGCGGCTTTTAACTGCCCAAGAACACAGTCAGCTTCATTGCTGCTTTCACAAAGTACCGACAAACCGCCAACCCGCTCCCCATATAAAGAAAATATTTTAGAGAATGAGTTACTGATCAGGGCCGGTAAACCGGCTTGCGCGGCGGCACGGATCCCATAGCAATCCTGCTCAGCGCCGGCACCAAAGCCCTGGTATGCAATATCCATAAACGGGATCAGTTTACGGGCTTTCAGAACCTCAATCGTCTGGTCCCATTGCGCTGTCGTCAAATCTGCACCGGTCGGATTATGGCAGCACGGATGCAGTAATACGATGCTTTGTTCCGGCAGGCTGTTCAGCGTGGCGATAAACTCCGCAAATTGTACCCCGTGGGTTGCATTGTCATACCACGGGTAATGGTTAACTCTGAAACCGGCACCCTCAAAAATAGCAATATGGTTTTCCCAGGTCGGATCACTGACCCACACTTCAGAGGCAGGAAAATAGTTTTTCAGAAAGTCAGCACCAACTTTAAGGGCTCCTGAGCCCCCGAGAGTCTGGATGCAGGCGATACGACCATTGTCTGCCAGCGGGTTATTCGCCCCGAACAGCAAGGTAACAATGGCGTTCCGGTACCCGGCCAGCCCTTCCATCGGTAAGTAAAGTGATGCCTCTCGCGGGATGTCCTGCAGCCGTTTTTCTGCTTCAGCAACAGCCCGTAATTGCGGAACGATGCCCTGTTCGTTGTAATAGAGACCAATGCTCAGGTTGACTTTGGCAACACGCGGATCTTCTTTATATTTTTCCATCAACGAGAGGATGGGATCGCCACCATAGGCATCGACATGTTGAAACACGTTGTACTTCTCCATCATTGTTCAGTGTGAGTTAGCCGCTGACGTCTGTGCTATACCCTGTAGCGGCCGGGACGGTGATTCATTGCAATAATCAGATTCAGTAGTACTGCGCCACAGACTGACGCCAGCAACATCGGCACAGACACCACCCACAGAGAAGCCAGCACCACACAGGTATCGACCGCCATCTGTAATTTCCCGGCACGCAAGCCGATCCGTTGCTGCAGCCAGAGCGCCAGGATATTAATCCCTCCGAGGCTGGCTTTATGACGAAACAGCACAATGAATCCCATTCCCATCACAATATTACCAAACAGGGCTGCATAGAAAGGGTTAAGCTGAGAAAAATGAATAAATAACGGATGCAGGTGGGTAAACAACGAAACCATGCCTACTGCAGTGAAAGTTTTCAGCGTAAATTCCCGGCCCATTTGCCTGACCGACAACCAGTAAAAGGGCAGATTAATCAGGAAAAACGCACTGCCGAAAGATAAGGGCGAAATATAACTGATCAGAAATGCTATTCCGGCGGTACTGCCGGTCAGTGCACCTGCCTGCTTCAGCATAATGATCCCGAAAGAGACCAGCAGGGTGCCAAATACTATCGCCAGTGCATCTTCTGCCAGGCTGTGGGGGACGTTTTCCGCTGCTGCGGTTTTTATCACTGTCATAACAACATCCTAATCGCTCAATAAGCACAAACCCTGTATTAAGCAATAATCACGCCACACTGATGCCCTGCACTGGCTGGCCGCAAAAACTGTAGTTATCCTATTGATATTACAGATGCCACCGCCGGTAACGTCACATTATCACGATGATACCGGCGGTGATATTGCGCATCCTCACCATAAATTATGCACTGTTTATGCATTCCGCAGGAAATTATGCACGATAATGGTGAGTGGATGGCCGTTAACCGTTATGGCTGTCGCCACCCACCAGCATCACCCCGCCTTCTTTCAGGCGATTCAGCACCACCGAGGTTTTAACATGGGCAACGCTTTGATGATCCGCCACCAGCTGGCTGATTAACCTGCTCAGGGACTGAAGGTCAGTCACCGTGACTTTCAGTAAATAGTCAGCGTCACCGGTAGTTTTATAAGCATCGGTAATTGCTGATGAGGAGGCGACACGCTGATGAAAACTGTCGACAGAAGCGGGAGTATGATTGATTAACCGGACTTCGATAAGCCCGGTAATTTCCGGTCCCGTCGCCCCGGGAGATAAACGGGCATGGTAGCCCAGAATTTTGCGGGTCTGCTCGAGATGGATCCGCCGTCTGGAGCACTGGGAGGCAGAGAGTCCGATCAGGTCACTCAGTTGCTGGCTGGTCAGCCGTCCGTTGGCCTGTAATAGTGTCAGGATCTGTATATCGTAATCATCAAAACTGGTCATCGGTAATCCGTGGCGGGCTGAATATATCCTCACAGATAACCGTATTTGCTGATCAATTGTCCAATACTATTTTTGAGCTGTCAGCATGAAAAATGTGATTATTCATCATCATACTGCGGGCCGGCATAGTTATCGAACCGCGACCACTGACCATTAAAAGTCAGTCTGACGGTACCGATAGGCCCGTTACGTTGTTTACCCAGGATAATTTCAGCAATACCTTTAAGATCACTGTTCTCGTGATACACCTCATCGCGGTAGATAAACATAATTAAATCGGCATCCTGCTCAATAGAGCCTGATTCACGCAAATCGGAGTTTACCGGACGTTTATCGGCACGCTGTTCCAGTGAACGGTTTAACTGTGACAGGGCAACCACCGGTACATTCAGCTCTTTGGCCAGCGCTTTCAGAGAGCGGGAGATTTCGGCAATTTCCAGAGTACGGTTATCTGACAATGAAGGCACCCGCATTAACTGCAGGTAGTCGATCATAATCATACTTAACCCGCCGTTTTCGCGGAAGATACGCCGCGCACGTGAGCGGACCTCTGTCGGGGTCAGGCCGGAAGAATCGTCGATATACATATTCTTCTTCTCCAGCAGGATGCCCATAGTGCCGGAAATCCGCGACCAGTCTTCATCATCCAGTTGACCGGTACGAATACGGGTCTGGTCTACGCGTGATAAGGAGGCCAGCATACGCATCATCAGCTGTTCACTGGGCATCTCCAGGCTGAAAATCAGTACCGGTTTATCCTGCAACATCGCCGCGTTTTCACACAGGTTCATGGCAAAAGTGGTTTTCCCCATCGAAGGACGGGCGGCCACGATAATCAGATCAGATCCCTGTAAACCGGCAGTTTTTTTATTCAAATCCTGATACCCCGTATCGACCCCGGTCACACCGTCGTGGGGAGTGCCGACCAGCGCTTCAATACGATTGATGGTCGCTTCCAGTACCTGCTCGATATTTTGCGGGCCATCGTCTTTGCTGGATCGTTTCTCGGCAATTTTGAAGACACTGGATTCCGCCAGATCCAGAAGATCTTCACTGCTGCGCCCCTGAGGATCGAAGCCGGCATCAGCAATTTCGTTGGCCACCGAAATCATTTCCCGGACTACCGCGCGCTCGCGGACAATATCCGCATATGCACCAATATTAGCCGCACTCGGGGTATTTTTTGCCAGTTCAGCCAGGTAGGCAAAGCCGCCGGCCAGCTCCAGCTCACCGCGGGTTTCCAGCGATTCTGACAGGGTAATCAGATCAATCGGTTGCCCCAGTTCCAGCAGACGCTGCATTTCAGAGAAAATCAGACGATGGGGTCTGCTGTAAAAATCTTCGGCAACAACACGCTCAGAGACATTATCCCAGCGCGCATTATCCAGCATTAATCCCCCGAGCACTGATTGCTCAGCTTCGACAGAATGCGGAGGCATTTTTACACCTTCCAGCTGACGATCACGGGATTCATTGGATTTGTTCGGGGATTTATTTACTGCCATAGTGAGTGTCATTACCAGTGTTAAACAAGGGGCGTCACAGTATACTTTTTTTTTACCCGTATTGTCGCCCTATACACCCGGCCAGCACCACGATTTCCCAGGAGCCAGTATGCCAAAACGTATCCAGTATAGCCGACATGGCGGACCAGAAGTGCTTGAATGGACAGACTTTACTCTGCCTGCCCCCGGTGATTATGACGTAGTTGTAGAAAATAAAGCGATCGGCATTAACTACATTGATACCTATTTTCGCAGCGGCTTGTACCCTTCACCCTGCCTGCCAGCCGGTCTGGGGACTGAAGCGGCAGGGGTGGTTCTCCGTACCGGACGTGCCGTCAGCCGGGTAAGTGCCGGGGACCGGGTGGTTTATGCCCAGTCAGCCGCCGGGGCCTACAGCGAACAACATATCGTTCATCAGGACCGGCTGGTGATCTTACCCGATAGCATTTCTTATCAGCAGGCTGCAGCCTCCTTTCTCAAGGGACTGACAGTACAGTATCTGTTACGCCAGACCTATCCGGTTACCGCGGGTGAAACCCTGCTGTTTCATGCCGCCGCCGGCGGGGTCGGATTAATTGCCTGCCAGTGGGCTAAAGCGCTGGGGGCAAAATTAATCGGTACCGTCGGGTCGGCAGAAAAAGCGCAAGCGGCGAAACAAGCCGGCGCGGTAGCAACCATTAACTACCGGCAGGAAGATATTGCGGCCCGTGTTCTGGCACTGACCGGAGGACAAAAAGTACCGGTGGTTTATGATTCCGTCGGCAATGATAGCTGGGAAGCGTCGCTGGATTGCCTGCAACGCCGCGGACTGATGGTCAGTTTCGGTAACTCATCCGGCCCTGTGACCGGGGTTAACCTGGGGATACTCAACCAGAAAGGCTCATTGTTCGTGACCCGGCCCTCCCTGTCCGGTTATATCACTACCGCCAGTGAACTGGATGCCGCCAGTCATGAATTATTTACCCTGTTAGCCAGTGGTGCGATTAAGGTCCCGGTCGCGGAATCTCAGAAATTCGCCCTGAAAGAGGCAGCCCTGGCACACCGGCAGCTGGAAAGCCGTGCCACACAAGGGTCAAGCCTGCTGATCCCCTGATAATCAGGCAGACATTAACGAAAAAGGGCTTCCCGGAGGAAGCCCTTACTTTTTTATTATAGTTCTCGCTGATGCAGGGACAGAGCGAGTAATTCCTGTGAACGACAGAAAGGATAATCGCAGATTTGGTCCGTGAAAAATATGTGCTGTTTCACATTTCCGGAGGATCACTGCCGGAAAGCATATTTTCAGAAAATAGCTTTACCCGCGCCGATTCATCCTGTTGATTTTTGACAGAATTTTATCATAACGTTCCCGTCCTGTCGTTGCCGGCCTGACAGTAAAAAAATGCTGATATATCCATGCAACTGCCACCGCCAGCAGTAACCAGGGCAACAGTTTAAATGCCATAAAGAAAATCCCCGATAACAGCATGATGACAGCAGCCACCAGCAGTGCTGCCAGAACGCTTATCACTGACACCCCTGCCAGTAACAACATCATAAAAAAGCCGGCAATAAAAAATACTTCCATGGTGAGCTCCTCCGCTGACCTGAATGATCCCGTTCACTGAGATAAACATAACAAGAATCGTGCCAGCCACGGAGGATAGTTAACTGACTGAAATACAGGATTAAGTAAAAATCTCCTCCGCTACCGAAGGTGTTAAAAAAACCAATAACTGGCGTGAAGTTAACAAAACCGGGGTCAGATACTTTACCGCGACTGTATTCAGCGATCGGCTACCAGGGATAAGGCCTTTTCCAGAACCCGTACATCGGCGCCTGGCTTGTGAGCATTTTCACTCAGGTGACGACGCCATTGTCTTGCGCCGGGGATCCCCTGAAACAGTCCCAGCATATGCCGGGTAATATGTCCCAGCCAGGTCCCTTGGCTGAGTTCTTTTTCGATATACGGATACATAGAGCGTACGACATCAGCGGCGTCCGCTGGCAGCATACCGGCACCGAAAATCTGACTATCCACCAGGGCCAGGAGACCGGGATTCTGATAGGCTTCCCGCCCCATCATGACACCGTCCAGATGCTGCAGGTGTGCCTGTGCTTCTTCAAGGGTTTTAACACCACCATTAATCCCGATACGCAGCTGCGGAAAATCCTGTTTCAGCTGATATACCCGCGGATAATCAAGGGGAGGCACTTCACGGTTCTCTTTCGGACTCAGGCCCGATAACCAGGCTTTACGCGCATGAATAGTGAAAGAGCGACAGCCACCCTGTTCAGCAACTGTACCGATAAAATCACACAGGAACCGGTAACTGTCCTGCTCATCGATACCGATACGGGTTTTCACTGTCACCGGGATACTCACCACCTGACGCATGGCATCGATACAGCGGGCAACCAGTGCCGCTTCGCCCATCAGGCAGGCACCAAAACGCCCGTTCTGAACCCGGTCAGACGGACACCCGACATTGAGGTTTATTTCATTGTAACCACGCTGTTCAGCAAGTTGTGCACATTGCGCCAGAGCGGCAGGATCACTGCCGCCTAATTGCAGTGCCACAGGGTGCTCTTCATCAGAATAGGCAAGGTAATCACCTTTACCATGAATAATGGCTCCGGTGGTCACCATTTCTGTATACAGCAACGTTTGTGCCGTCAGTTTACGATGGAAATAGCGGCAATGCCGGTCCGTCCAGTCAAGCATCGGGGCAATTGAGAAACGATCTGCAGGGAAAGGGGTCACCGGAGAAACCGTATCCTGCACAGAAGTCACGGGGTTGTCAGACTCAGGGGTATGAATTTTCATCAGGGAATAATTATGCGGTTAATTACGATTAATGGCGCCTATAATAGCACAAAATAACGTCACAACGGCTAGCTAAAACCCGGCCCCGTAAGGCTGAACGCTGTTTTACCGGCCAGCCTGAAACACACATCATCAACATTAAAACACCAGCCATGGTAAGATACCCCGTTATCGGAGACTTTTGTCGGAGAAAGCCATCATGCAACCTCAACTTCCTGCACAAATTCTTGCAGAGGCACAAAGCCTTTGTCAGAAACGTGGTGTGCGTATGACTTCCCAGCGTGCCGAAGTGCTGCGTCTGATGGCTGAACACTACGGTGCGATCAGCGCATATGATTTGCTGGATAAATTACGGGTCAGTGAACCTCAGGCTAAACCGCCAACCGTTTACCGCGCACTGGACTTCCTGCTGGAACAAGGGTTTATCCACCGTGTTGCTTCAAATAACAGCTATGTCGTCTGCCCGCATTTTGAACATCCGTCCCATACGTCGGTCATGCTGATCTGCGATAACTGTGCTTCTGTCAGCGAGCGTCACGCAGAAGGGGTGGAGCAATTGATCAGTACCCGGGCCAGACAGGCGGGGTTTATCCTGCGCCATAGTGTTATCGAAGCCCATGGTTTATGTGAAAAATGTGCCGAAGTTGCAGCCTGTGATGATCCTGACCATTGTCAGCATGACCACAAAGCAGAGCCGAAAAAACGTCCCGGCCGGTAATCTGCCGCTCCCGTAATTCAGTCGCTGAACCAGCTATTATTACGCTGATGGTAATGCCAGCGACGCCATAAGGTGACACCCCGCAGAACCATAAATACACAGATTGCCAGCCACAACCCGTGGTTACCCAGCCAGGGAACTGTACATAAAGTCAGACCATAACCGGCGGCCGCAATGGCCATACTGTTACGCATTTCCCGGCCGCGGGCGGCACCGACAAATAAGCCATCCAGCAGATAACTGCCTGCCGCGACCACTGGCAGAATAATCTGCCAGATAAGATAATGGCTGGCCAGTTGCCGGAGAGAGTGCAGAGATGTCAGCAGATCAATAATATACGGCCCGGCCAGCCCATAAAGCAGGGAAAAACCAACGGCAACCATCCCGGCCTGACGACAGGATGCATGCCAGACCTCATGCAGTTTACCGGCCGTTCTGGCACCATAGGCCTCACCGGATACTGCCTCCACGGCATACGCAAAACCATCCAGTGCATAGGATGTAAAAGTCAGAAACATCATCAGTAAGGCGTTCACCGCCACAATATCACTCCCCAGTCTCGCCCCGGTCATGGTCAGTGAGGCAAAACAGAGTTGTAATAACAGGGAACGCAGTAAAATATCCCGGTTTAGTCCCAGTAACCGTTTCATATCTCCCCGCCAGCCGTTAAGTAACATACGCCCTGTGATTTTCCGCTGTTTCAGAACACGCCATACCAGCAGCATACCCGTCAGCAGCGTGATATATTCGGCAATAACCGTCGCCGCCGCCGCGCCCCGGACCCCGAGATGCAGGTGCAGCACCAGCAGGAGTTCCAGCGCCAGATTGACCAGGTTGCCTGTCACCAGCAAAATCACCGGCGCACGGGCATATTGCACCCCCAGCAGCCAGCCGAGCAGTACCAGGTTAGCAAAGGTCGCTGGCGCACTCAGCCAGCGTACATCAATAAACTCACGAGCCTGTACCAGCGTTGCCGGATCACCGCCCATAATCCCGGTGGCTATATGACTGACAGGCTGACGCAGCAAAATAAACACCGCGCCGGCAATCAGGCTAATGAGCACCGGCTGCACCAGCGCCCTGGCCAGCAAGGTATTATTTTTTTTCCCCAGCGCCTGGGCGGTCATCCCGGTAGTGCTCATCCGCAGGAACAGCAATAACATAAACAGAAAGCTGGTTACGGTCGTCCCGATGGCCACACCACCAAGGTAAATGGCACTGCCGAGATGGCCAATCACCGCCGTATCCACCAGTCCTGTCAGTGGTACAGTGACATTTGACAGGATCATCGGTAATGCCAGCCGCCAGAGTTGCTTATCGGTAGAGCTAAGAAAAGACATGAATAATCCTGCAGGTCACATCGCAAAAGGCACAAAGAGAGACAATACGGGCACTATATGACAGCGGCATCAGTAAAACTAGCGGGCGCGGGAACAGGGGACAGTAAGGAACCGTCTGGCTGAGACATCTTACTCAGCC
The DNA here is from genome assembly GCF_018257525.1 of Tatumella sp. JGM130. Taxonomy (NCBI): domain Bacteria; kingdom Pseudomonadati; phylum Pseudomonadota; class Gammaproteobacteria; order Enterobacterales; family Erwiniaceae; genus Tatumella; species Tatumella sp. JGM130. Next base: position 120,993 of record NZ_JAERJS010000006.1, read on the forward strand.
AGCAGGAGCAGAGGTGATCAGCGGCGGACTATAACCACTCGCCGTTACGGATAACGCCTACCGCCAGGCCTTCAACCGTCAGGTTTTGTTCGCGGATATCAACCACAATCGGCGAGAATTCGCTATTTTCGGGGAGCAGTTGCACAGTGTTACCCTGTTTTTTCCAGCGTTTCACTGTTACTTCGTCATCAATTCTTGCCACAACCACCTGACCATTACGGACATCCTGGGTTTTATGTACCGCCAGCAGATCGCCGTCCATAATACCGATATCTTTCATTGAGGTACCGCTGACCCTGAGCAGGAAATCCGCTGACGGTTTAAACAGCGCCGGATCAACCTGAAAATGGCTTTCAATATGCTGCTGGGCAAGCAGGGGCTCACCGGCAGCGACACGGCCGATCAGTGGTAATCCCTCGGTGGTTTCTTCTTCCATCAGCAGGCGAATACCCCGCGATGCCCCGGAGACGATTTCAATAACACCTTTACGCGCCAGAGCTTTCAGATGCTCTTCTGCGGCATTCGGGGAACGGAAACCCAGCTGGGACGCAATTTCTGCGCGCGTCGGCGGCATACCCGTCTGTTGAATATGGTCGCGAATCAGGTCATAGACCTGCTGTTGCCTGCTGGTTAATGCTTTCATCCCGCCCCCTGGTTGTTTATACAGTCGCTGTGAGTATATACAGGTATTTTCTAAATGGGAACCAAAAACCGTCATAAAACAAACAACTGTCGGTTAAGATCCCGCCACTCACCACCACTGCCATAACAGAGCGATCCAGACAAAAGCCGCCAGCAGCAATGCCAGAAACACCGCCGCCGAACCTAAGTCCTTCGCCCGGCCAGATAACGGATGAATTTCAGGCCCCAGCCGGTCCACAACCGCTTCAATCGCGCTGTTAAGGACTTCAACGATAACAACCAGCACCACCGAACCAATCAGCAGGATCCTGGTGACTGTATCCACATTCAGCCAGCAGGCAACAATCACCGCCACGACTGCCAGCACGGCTTCCTGCCGGAAGGCGGCTTCATGGTGCCAGGCCGCACGCAGTCCCTGCCATGAATAGCCCGCGGCTTTTACTATTCTCCGCCATCCGCCTGTCGTACCCGCCATCACGGTTTACTCCTTTTATGATAAAAATTACCGTTATATCAGGATACGATTCGTTGTATCCTCACAGATCTTCTTTGTAGTTTCTGGTATGCTTGCGCCGCTTTGCTAACAGTAAGAGGCCGCAGATTTGTCTATGTCAGGTTGGCGTAAACTTTATTATAAATTACTCAGTTTTCCATTATCTTTGCTGGTTAAGAGCAAAGTTATCCCGGAAGATCCTTTCTCCGAACTGGGGCTGGATCCGACCCGGCCCATTATCTATGTATTCCCGTATGATTCCAAAGCGGATCTTCTGGCGATGCGTGCCCAATGCCTGCAGCATGATCTGCCGGATCCGTTACAGCCGGTGGAAATCGATGGTCATTTTTTACCCCGTCATGTATTTATCCACGATGGACCACGGTTACTGCCCTATTTCACTCCGAATCAGGAAACGGTAAAAATCTTCCATGATTACCTCGACCTGCACCGCAATAATCCGGCTCTGGATGTTCAGCTGGTGCCGGTATCGGTGATGTTCGGCCGCGCGCCTGGTAAAGAAGTTCAGGGAGCACAGGCGCCGTTCCTGCGTGAACTTAACGGAATACAGAAGTTCTTTGCCATTCTCTGGCTGGGACGCGATAGTTTTGTCCGGTTCTCACCCAAGGTTTCTCTGCGTCAGATGGCAGATGAACACGGTACCGATCAATCCATCGCCCATAAATTATCCCGTGTGGCCCATATCCATTTTTCACGGCAACGGCTGGCGGCGGTCGGACCGCGTTTACCGGCCCGGCAGGATCTGTTTAATAAACTGCTGCAGTCAAAAGCGATTGCCAAAGCGGTAGAAGATGAAGCCCGTAGCAAGAAAGTGTCCTACGATACGGCACAGAAAAATGCGGTCGCGATGATGGAAGAGATCGCTGCCGATTTCTCCTATGAAGCCATTCGTATCACCGACCGTGTGATGGGCTGGCTGTGGAGCCGGTTGTATAAAGGAATTAATGTCAGTGGCGGCGAACGTATCCGCCAGCTGGCACAGGATGGCCACGAACTGGTGTATGTCCCCTGCCACCGCAGCCATATGGACTATCTGTTACTTTCCTATGTGCTTTATCATCAGGGACTGGTTCCCCCGCATATTGCCGCGGGTATTAACCTGAATTTCTGGCCTGCCGGCCCGGTCTTTCGTCGCCTGGGGGCATTCTTTATCCGCCGTACTTTTAAAGGCAACAAGCTCTATTCAACCGTGTTCCGCGAGTACCTGGGTGAACTGTTCAGCCGCGGCTATTCGGTCGAATACTTCGTTGAAGGCGGACGGTCACGTACCGGACGCTTGCTGGAGCCCAAAACCGGTACCCTGAGCATGACCTTGCAGGCCATGCTGCGTGGCGGTAACCGGCCAATTACTCTGGTGCCGATTTATATTGGCTATGAGCATGTGATGGAAGTCGCGACCTACGCCAAGGAGCTGCGGGGAGCGACCAAAGAAAAAGAGAGCCTGCTGCAGATGCTGCGTGGTTTACGCAAACTGCGTAATCTGGGCCAGGGGTATGTGAACTTCGGTGAACCCTTGCCGCTGGTTAACTATCTGAATAACCAGGTGCCGGAATGGCGTGACGATATCGATCCGATAGAGCCACAACGTCCGGCGTGGATGACGCCGGTGGTTAATGACATTGCCCGCAAAGTGATGGTGCGGATCAATAACGCCGGGGCCGCAAATGCCATGAACCTGTGTGTTACCGCATTACTGGCTTCTCCGCAGCGTTCACTGACCCGTGAACAACTGCTGGAACAGCTGGAGTGTTACAGCCAGTTATTACGTAATGTGCCGTACAGTGAAGGGACCACCATCCCGGATATGTCTGCCGAAGACTTGCTTAGCCATGCTGTAAGTATGAACAAGTTCACCACTGAGCACGATAATATCGGGGATATGATCATATTGCCGAAAGAGCAGGCGGTTCTGATGACCTATTACCGGAACAATATCCTGCACTTACTGGTAATGCCATCCCTGATTGCCGCCATAATTCATCAGCACGGGACTATTCGTAAAGATGAGCTGCAGCGGGAAGTGGCACTGATTTATCCGCTGCTGAAAAGTGAGCTTTTCCTGCACTGGGAAGCTGAGCAACTGCCGGAGGTTGTCCGCGATCTGTGTCAGGAACTGGTCAGTCAGTCGCTGATCCGCAGTGACGGCGAACATTATGCAGTGCATAAACCGCGTTCGCGGGTACTGGGACTGCTGGCGGCAGGAATCCGGGAAACCCTGCAGCGTTATGCCATCACCTTCGCCATCCTGAATGCGAAACCCGCGATTAACCGTGGTACCCTGGAAAAAGAGAGCCGTACCCTGGCACAACGTTTATCGGTACTGCACGGAATTAACGCGCCGGAGTTCTTCGATAAAGCGGTATTCTCCGGGTTAGTGCTGACATTACGGGATGAAGGCTATATCAGTGATAAAGACGATTCTGAACCGGAAAAAACCCGTGGTATGCGTCAGATCCTGCTTGATTTGACAAGCAGCGATGTCCGCCAGACTATCGAAAACGGTATTGCCTCTGATCAGGAATAGCCGGATAAAAAAGGGCGCCCCGTGAACGGAGCGCCCTTTTCTTTTAGGTTGCCGGTTACATCAGATTAATAAACGGCAGGGTACTCAGTACAATTCCGCCAAAAATTACCAGCCCGACATAGTTATTATTCAGGAATGCCTGAAAGCAGGCATCGCGGTTGCGTCCGGCCACCAGCCGTTGCTGATAAATAAAAAATCCTGCGGCGATCACCAGCGACAGATAATACCAGCCATTCAGGCTCAGCAACTGACCGGACACGGCCAGCAGAACCAGCGTAGTTATCTGCAGTAAACCAATAATCAGTTTATCGTGACGCCCGAATAATACGGCCGTCGATTTCACCCCAATTTTCAGGTCATCATCGCGATCAACCATGGCATAAAAGGTGTCATAGGCCACTGTCCAGCACACATTCGCCAGGAAAATCAGCCAGCATGCCAGAGATAACTCCCCGCTGACGGCCATCCACGCCATTGGAATTGCCCAGCCAAACGCAGCTCCCAGCACGACCTGAGGCAGATGGGTATAACGTTTCATAAACGGATAAGCGCTGGCCAGCACCAGCCCGCCCACAGATAACAGTACCGTCCGGGTGCCCATCGTCAGTACCAGCAGAAAAGCCACCACCACCAGTGTCAGAAACAGCCCTTTCGCTTCATTCTCTGTGACCTGGCCCGCAGGCAGCGGCCGCAGACGGGTACGCTTTACATGCCCGTCCACATTTCTGTCTGCATAATCATTAATAACACATCCGGCGGCGCGCATAACAATCACCCCGAGGACAAAAACCACCAGCACTGAAAAAGGCGGCAATGTCTGTCCGGCCAGCCATAAAGCCCACAGGGTTGGCCATAACAGCAGCAAAGTACCGATGGGTTTATCAATACGCATCAGGCGCATATACGCCCGGAATTTCGATATTTTTACAGAATCGTGCACAGTTTCGGTCATCCTTTAGCTCCGGCCAGATACAACGGAGATAACGGTAAAAAAGTCTCGGTTAACATCAGGGGTTTTCCTGAAAGACGTAATAATGAATATCGGCCCCATAAATCATCATTTTTTCCAGGCAGAATAAAATCACGACTTAATAACGGCGAAGAGAATAAGTAACGGCCCAGCGGACACTCTCCCAGTGACGTCAGGGCCAGCTCAGGCCCGCTGAGGGTCGACTCAGGTAATACCGTACGTCCGGCCAGCCAGGGGACGCCATCACCATATAAAATGATGTCACGCAGCCAGTAGCTCTGGTGGCGATCAAAACCGGCATAGTCTTGTTCATGAGGCAATAATGAGCGGTATTCGATAAACCCCTCACTGACCACACCTACGCTGATGTTCTGACAATACGCTTCCAGCCGGGCTGTCATTGATTGTTCCTCAAACAGCCAGCACCTTATATCAGGGGGGATTTCAGGGGCTGAGGGCTGCATCCAGTGCAGCTGATACAGTTTAAGGCGTTCCTGTATACACATTCGGGTTTCCGGAAATCAGTTGATATCGCTCTGTACTGTCCCGGACAAGGCACAGATACAGAGCATTTCACCGGCACACTATAGCAGACTGATGCCCGCTAAGCAGGATCTTCTGCCGCCAGTCCTGTCGGCCGTTAATATACCGGTAGCAGAACCGATCATTATTCTCTTTTCAGACGTTTCGAGTTAGCCAGCCATAACGTACCGACCAGAATCAATAATGCCGCTGAATAGCATAACGTATCTAAAGGATTGCGATGGTCAACAATGATTAAACGAATAATAGCTGTCACACCGATATAAATAAAATACCGCAGCGGGAAATGGAATCCGGACTGAAAATACTTAACAATCAATGCAATAAATTCGAAGTACAGAAAATAAATAACAATGCCTTCAATCAGCAGATAAGAAGATGATTCTTCACCCGTATGAAACAACACATTGGCCAGGTGTAATGTTTCTTTCCCCAAAAAGATCACCAGAATAATAGCCAGCGTAATCAGGCCAATATTCAGTACCCACTGTAAAACCGTCGCAATAATACCGCCTAAAGACGATTTTGGCGCCTTCTCTGATGTATCCATCTGCTCCCCGCAAAAAATACAATTCACTGCATGTCGTTACTGGAATAACCCGCACCATAGTGGTTCCGGATGGCAGTTACCTTGCGCCACTGTCGGTGAAGATAAAAAGGCGGCATGACTGCCGCCGGGTCAGACAATGACCACTGAGCTTAACGCCACTCTTTATAGCGGTTAATCAGGCCATTGGTCGAGCTGTCATGACTGGTTACAGCATCGGGTCCGGTCAGCTCTGGCAGAATGCGGTTAGCCAGCTGTTTTCCGAGTTCCACCCCCCACTGGTCAAAGCTGAAGATATTCAGAATCGCCCCCTGGGTGAAAATTTTATGCTCATACAGGGCAATCAGTGCTCCCAGCGAGTAAGGCGTCATTTCACGCAGCAGGATAGAGTTGGTCGGACGGTTACCTTCAAACACTTTAAACGGCACAATATGGGCCACTTCTGCTGCCGTTTTGCCTGCATCAGCAAACTCTTGCTCCACCACTGCCTGTGATTTACCAAATGCCAGCGCCTCAGTCTGAGCAAAGAAGTTAGACAACAGCTTCGGATGGTGGTCACTGAGCGGATTGTGGCTGATGGCCGGTGCAATAAAATCACAAGGAATGATTTTGGTACCCTGATGAATCAGCTGGTAGAACGCATGCTGGCCGTTGGTTCCCGGTTCACCCCAGATAACCGGCCCGGTCTGGTAATCTGCCACCTCACCATTACGATCGACATATTTCCCGTTAGACTCCATATTCCCCTGCTGGAAATAGGCGGCAAAACGGTGCATATACTGATCATAAGGCAGGATAGCTTCGGTTTCGGTGCCGTAAAAGTTGTTATACCACAGACCAATCAGCGCCAGCAGCACAGGCAGGTTCTTTTCTGCCGGTGTATTGGCGAAGTGCTGGTCCATGCCATGGGCACCACTCAGTAACTGTTCAAAATTGTCAAAACCGACAGACAGGATAATCGACAGACCGATAGCCGACCATAACGAATAACGGCCACCGACCCAGTCCCAGAATTCGAACATATTGTCCGTATCGATACCGAATTCAGAAACGGCTTTTCCATTGGTCGAGAGGGCGGCGAAGTGGCTGGCGACCTGCTTTTCATCACCGGCACTGGCCAGGAACCAGTCACGGGCACTGTGGGCATTGGTCATTGTTTCCTGGGTGGTAAAGGTTTTTGATGCAACCAGGAATAACGTGGTTTCAGGGTTCAGGGGACGTAAGGTTTCAGCTATATGGGTTCCATCAACATTCGAGACGAAATGCATATTCAGATGGTTTTTGTAAGGACGTAATGCCTCCGTCACCATAAATGGCCCTAAGTCAGAACCACCGATACCAATATTAACCACATCGGTAATGGCTTTCCCCGTATAACCTTTCCATTCGCCGCTGATAATGCGCTCAGAGAAATGTTTCATTTTCTGCAGAACCGCATTGACCGCGGGCATAACATCTTTACCGTCCAGCAGGATCGGCGTGTTGCTGCGGTTACGCAGAGCAACATGCAGCACTGCACGATCTTCGGTACGGTTAATTTTTTCACCGGAAAACATGGAGGCAATTGCGCCGCTCAGATCAGTCTCTTTCGCCAGGGCGAGTAATTTGTCCAGCGTTTCACGCGTGATACGGTTCTTAGAAAAATCGACCAGGATTTGATCTTCAAATGTCGCCGAAAACTCAGCGAATCGCTGAGGGTCACGGGCAAAAAGATCAGCAATACTCACATCTTTCATGGCAGAGAAATGCTGTTGCAGCGCTTTCCATGCCTCAGTTTGTGTCGGATTAATATTTTTCATAACAACACTCTTATTGATTAATGAACTGTGAATCTGGCTTTAGTATAAATTCACCCGCGCCATGCTGACAGCGGAGATACATGGCCACAGCGTGAAACTATGCTCAAACAAATACCTGCCGCAGTCACCAGCCCTTCCGGCAGAAGGATGACTCTCAGTATGACGATTCTTACTGTTGAAAGGAAAAAATTTATGCGCTTACCGCACCTGACGGTATTGATGACCGCCAGATCCCGCTCAGTGCGCTGTGGTCCGTGATACCATCCTCAGGAGTTATCGTCTTGTTCGAAGGTGCGCCGCGTAAAAAGGCCAGATAATCTGAAGTTTGCCGGGATGTTAATCAGCTGAGTGCAAAATAATACTTATGTAACGGATAGCCGTTGACAGGCAGCCGATTACGGGATATTTCTAAAGAAGTTCTTACGTATTCTACGTAGACCAGAAGAGGCGCGTCACCCAGGCAGTATGTCAGAGGAACCGTATCCACAGACGACATATCAGGGGGAGTGACGCCGAGGCTGCAAACATGCGGTATGTTTGTTCGTCGACCACAGGGGCTGAATCCTCTGGGTTGTCACTGTCGTAACGTTTATAATAAAACGTTTAACAAGGTGGGGCGCTTCTGGCTGACTCGTTGTCCTGTCACACCAGTCTGCCTGTTTTTGTCCTCCCTTGTGCTAAAGGCTGAATTAAAGATCCTGACACGAGGCTGTTTTGCATGTCCCAATCCGCATTAATCGTTGCTAAATTTGGCGGAACCAGCGTGGCTGATTTCGATGCCATGAACCGCAGCGCTGATATCGTATTATCCCGTTCTGACGTTAAACTGGTGGTGCTTTCAGCCTCTGCCGGTGTTACCAATTTGCTGGTTACGCTGTCTGAAGGCCAGCCGGTGACCGTGCGTCAACAGTTACTGGAAAAACTGGCCCGGATTCAGTATGCCATTGTGGATAAACTGCGTGCAGCCGTAGTCATCCGTGAAGAAGTCAGTCGTATCCTGGAAAATATTGCACTGCTGGCGGATAAAGCAGCCTTAACGCCTTCCGCCTGTCTGGCCGATGAATTAGTCAGTCACGGCGAATTATTATCAACATTATTATTTAGCGAAATTATCCGTGAACGCGGTGTGCCGGTGCAGTGGTTTGACGTGCGGCGGGTAATGAAGACCAGTAACCGCTTCGGACATGCAGAACCGGATATCGCTGCGCTGGCAGAGCTGTCGGATAGCGTGCTGACCCCTCTGATAACGGAGTCACTGGTGATCACCCAGGGGTTTATCGGTTGCGAGGCCGGCGGATTGACAACCACCCTTGGCAGAGGTGGCAGTGATTATACGGCTGCATTACTCGGCGAAGCATTGAAAGCACAACGTATTGATATCTGGACGGATGTTCAGGGCATTTATACTACCGACCCACGAATTGTTCCGACCGCCAAACGTATTGATGAAATAACCTTTGAAGAAGCCGCCGAAATGGCGACCTTCGGAGCCAGAGTTCTGCACCCTGCAACCTTACTGCCGGCCGTACGTAATGATATTCCGGTCTTTGTCGGTTCCAGCCAGGCCCCTGAGGGGGGCGGAACCATCGTCTATAATCAGACCCGCCAACAGCCGCTGTTTCGTGCTGTCACCCTGCGCCGGAATCAGACATTACTGACCCTGCATAGCCTGAATATGCTCCATGCCCGTGGTTTCCTGGCCGAAGTATTTGCTATCCTGGCGCGGCATGATATTTCCGTCGATCTGGTTACCACCTCGGAAGTCAGTGTCGCCCTGACCCTGGATACCACCGGTTCGACCTCGCACCATGGAAGTTTACTGACCACGGGATTATTAACAGAGTTGTCATCGTTATGCAGAGTCGAAGTGGAAGAGAATCTGTCTCTGGTCGCACTGATCGGTAATCAGCTGACACAGTCGCAGGGAATAGGTAAAGAAGTGTTCGGCGTGATGGAACAGTTCAGTTTGCGGATGATCTGCTACGGTGCCAGTAACTATAACTTATGTTTCCTGGTCCCGGGCAACGACGCTGAACACGCTGTCCGGACGCTGCATCAGCATATTTTCGAGTAACTCTCTCCGGACAGGTCATGAAAATGCTCTGTGGTCTGTCCGGTTTTCTGAACCATTTGCTACCCTGTCCGCGAAACCACAGATCATTCACTGAGTTTTCTGCGCTTTACAGCACAAATCATGAAGTTTTCCTGCCCCCCTGTTGTCATCAGATCGAAATGTTATGATCGACGGTTACCTGTCAATACGCTAAAGACGCTGTTCTGTGGCATGCCCGCGGAACGCATCCGGCTAAAAATAATAAGGAATTCTGGTTATGCTCGCCAACATTACCCGCCTGTTTCCCCTATGGGCCATTCTGCTGTCGGTGGCAGCCTATTATTCACCGGCAACTTTTCTGCCTATCGGCCCCGGAGTCAGCGAACTGTTAATGCTCATTATGTTCGGGATGGGTGTGACCCTGAGTGTTGACGATTTCAAACGGGTACTGACCCGTCCGGCGCCGGTGCTGGCCGGTACTTTTCTGCACTATTTCGTTATGCCGCTGGCCGCCTGGGGGCTGGCGAAGTTATTCCATATGCCTCCGGATTTATCTGCGGGCATGATTCTGGTCGGCAGTGTGGCCAGTGGTACTGCCTCGAATGTCATGATCTATCTGGCTAAAGGGGATGTGGCCCTGTCAGTGACTATTTCTTCGGTCTCGGCACTGGTCGGTGTTATCGCCACCCCGCTGCTGACCCGGCTGTATGTCGATACCCATATTCAGGTGGATGTCGCCGGCATGCTGTGGAGTATCGTAAAAATCGTTCTTATTCCGATCGGGCTGGGGCTGATAGTTCACCACAGCCTGACTGCGCAGGTGAAAAAAGCAGAACCCTATCTGCCGGTATTCTCAATGCTGTGTATTTTGCTGATTATCAGTGCGGTTGTCGCCGGCAGCCAGCCATTTATTGGCTCGGTCGGGCTGATGGTGATTGCGGCCGTGATCCTGCATAACGCTATTGGCCTGCTCGGCGGCTACTGGGGCGGAAAACTGTTCGGATTTGATGAATCCACCTGCCGGACACTGGCCCTGGAAGTGGGCATGCAGAATTCAGGGCTGGCAGCGACCTTAGGTAAACTCTATTTTTCCCCGCTGGCCGCCTTACCCGGTGCACTGTTTTCCGTATGGCATAACCTGTCAGGTTCACTGCTGTCAGGCTACTGGTCCGGTAAACCGGCAGATAAAAAATAACCTGGTAAAATGTGATGCCGGAGGACCGGCATCACTGGCTTAGTCACGGTTATCATCCGGCTCTGGCTGTTCAAGTACACTGTAGGCAACCGCACAGAACAGGGAGTTCAGACGTTTCATCTCCCCCAGTAATCCGAGGTGCAGAGAACTGGTTTCGATACTCTGTACATTTTGCAGATGTAACCGGTTAACGTGCGCCAGAGAGTAGCGCTGGTTAAGAATACGAAAACGATGTTTAGCCCGCCGCAGCCGCTTTGCGGTCTGTATATCCTGTGAAATAAAGACCGACAGACTGAGATGTAAATTTTTCAATAGCTGTTCCTGCAGCGTATCCAGTTCCTGCATACCATCCGCAGAAAATGGCCGGTGGGCAGCCAGCGATTTCGCGGCGACATCCGCCGACATCCGCTCAATAATATCGCCGGCCTGTTCAAGATTTACCGCCAGATCGATAATCTCAGCCCAGCGCCTGGAGTCCTGCTCAGCCAGATCTTCCTTTGGCATCTGTGCCAGATAGAGTTTAATGGCGGTATAGAGTACATCCACATCATCATCCAGCCGCCGGACCGTTCTTTCCTCGCGTACTTCACCGTGCATCACCTTTGTCAGAGTCTGCAGCATCTGTTCCAGCACATCTCCGATACGCAGAGTCTCACGGGCGGCATTGACCAGCGCCAGCGCTGGCGTATCCAGAGCACTGTAGTCCAGATGCTTTGGCTTCAGGCGCAGATCATTGTCCACATCATCATTTATCAGCCGGGTACATAACCGCGCCATCGCTCCGCTGAAGGGAACCAGTGCCAGGCAGCGAATAACGTTGTAGAACACATGAAATGAAATCACCAGTTCCGCATCACTCATCGGAACATGTGACAGCGCACTGGCGATCAGATTGATAAAGGGCAGAATAATAATACAGCCAATCAGCTTAAACAGCAGGCTGCCGAGAGCCACCCGCTTCCCTGCCGCGTTGGAGCGACTATTGTTGATCATCGCCAGCAGGCCACTGCCAAAGTTAGCGCCAATCACCAGGCAAAGGGCCACTTTGAATGAAATAACATCGGTCGCGGTCAGGGTAGCGGTTATCAGCACGGCAGCCAGGCTGGAATAACTGATAATGGCAAAGACTGCCCCCACCAGCGCATCAAGAATAATATCGCCGGTCAGGGACGAGAACAGTACCTGAACGCCGGCCGCCTGGGTAATCGGGTGTGAGGCCTGAACAATCAGTTGCAGTGCCAGTAAAATAAGCCCCAGTCCAATCCCGGTGCGCCCTATTTGTCCCAGCCGGGTCTGTTTACGGCTAAGAAAGAAGGTCACCCCGATAAAAATAAACAACGGTGACAACCAGGACAGGTCAAACGTCAGAATACGCGCCATAATGGCTGTCCCGACATCGGCACCCAGTACCACCACCAGCGCAGGGGTCAGACTCATCAGGTTCTGTGACACAAATGAAGTCACCAGCAAGGTCGTCGCGTTACTGCTTTGTACCAGCGCGGTAACACCAATCCCGGCCAGGAAAGCCATCGGCTTTTTTTCGACACTGCGGCTGATGACCCGCCGCAGATCAGCGCCATACACCCGCATAATGCCGGTACGGACAATATGTGTCCCCCAGACAAGTAACGCGATTGCTGATAATAAATTTAATAAAGTTAACATGTTAAGGTTACTCCTTTTCCGTCACGTTGCCGGTAACTTCAGCGGAAACGTGTCGTGCTCCTCTGGCCGGACAACCGTCAGAATAACATTCTGCATGGCCGGACAATCGGATGACGGCTCCTTAACACCGGTATTCGCCTGTAAATTCCCCCTGTCAGGCAACCTGACGTAATGCGGAAAAATCTATCTGCAGCCCCAGTTGCAGGCCGGCAGGATAGAGACCATCGTCACGGCGGTTAAGCATATCGACAGACAGCTCGATGCCCTGACATTCAACACGGTAACGGATCACGTTTCCCAGCAGGCTGCTGCTGAGAATACGCGCAGAAAGCCCCTGTTCCGCCGGGCAGAAACGAAGAGTTTCAGGACGAATAGCTACATGCGAATGAAATGATTGTCCGGTCAGCTGCGTCGCCTGTCCGGCCGTTAATAAATTATAATTGCCGATAAAACCGGCAGCAAATAAGTCTGCAGGCTGAGTATACAGATCTTCAGCCGCCCCGTTTTGCACAATCTGACCTTTATTCATCAATACGATACGATCGGACAGGGTCAGAGCTTCTTCCTGATCGTGGGTCACAAATATTGTGGTCAGATTCAGCTCCTGCTGAATCAGGCGAATTTGATCACGCAAATGGCGACGTATCCTGGCATCCAGTGCCGAAAGTGGCTCATCCAGTAACAGTAATTTCGGCCGGGTGACCAGTGAACGAGCCAGCGCCACACGCTGGCACTGTCCGCCGGATAGCTGATGAGGATAACGGCCGGCAAATTCGTGCAGTTCAACCAGAGCCAGTACCTCGGCGACCCGGCGGCGGATATCAGCAGCCGGTAATTTCTGCATTTTCAGGCCAAAAGCCACATTTTTTTCGACCGTCATATTCGGGAACAGTGCGTAACTCTGGAACACCATACCAACGCCCCGCTGCTGAACAGGCACATTCACAATATTGTGATTGTCCAGCAGGATTTCACCGCTATCCACTTCCGTCAGTCCTGCCAGACAACGTAACAGTGTCGATTTTCCACAGCCACTCGGGCCCAATAAGGTCACAAACTCACCTTCGCGGGCGGTAAAGTCGATATCGTGAAAAACAGGGGTTGTAGCGTAGCTTTTATTCAGTCGTCTGACATTCAGGGTGGCCATAGGGTGCCTCATTGACGGTTAAGCAGATTGGCCAGCCAGGTGACAACCAGGATGACAGCAAAATAAGAGATCACTAATGCGCTGGTAAAATGACCACTGCCATTACGCATATTGTAGAGATAAACCTGCAGTGTTTCATAGCGGCTGCCGACTAACAGGTTAGCGAATACAAACTCACCTATCAGAAACGAGAACGATAACAGTACCGCCACCAGCACACCCTTACGTAAGTTAGGCAGCACCACAAAAATAGCCGCTTTACAGGTACCGGCACCTAACAAATGAGCAGCATCAATCAGCTCTTTCAGATTCACTGACTGCATATTATTGGTGATAGCACGGTAGATAAACGGTAATGCAATCGTGAAATAACAGCCGATCAGGATCCAGGGGGTACCGGTCAGCATCAGGGGTTCGGAAGAATAGAGTTGCAGTAACCCGACAGAGGAGACCACCGGGGGTACAGCAAACGGCATCAGGATCAGAACATTCATTATACTGTCCAGCCCAGGGTAGTAGTAAGCAATTACAAACATTGCAGGCAGTACCAGTAAAAGCGATATCAGCAGCGCACCAAAACAGACCAACAAAGAATGCCATAGCGCACTGATAAAACGCGGGTCCTGCCATAACGTGGTAAACCATGACAGTGTCAGCCCGTGGGGTAAGATAGTATCGCTCCATTCCCTCGATAAGGCATATACCAGTGTGGCGGCCAGCGGCAGCGCGAGGATCACCAGCAGTACACTGCTGACAGTCCGGTGATAGATATTTTCAGTCCGGGACATAGTCACTCCCTTCAGGAACGTCCGGCAGCTAAATAACTGCGACGTACCAGGTATTGTTGAACGACAGTGATAACTGTCAGCAGAACCACCAGCAGCATTGCCAATGCACTTCCCATATAAGGATCCAGGGAAATATCTCCGGACACCAGTGCCGCTATCCGCACCGGCACAACATTAAAGTTACCGCTGGTCAGGGCATAGATGGTGGCATAAGCCCCGAGGGCATTCGCCAGCAGGATCACAAACGTCCCCAGTAACGCTGGTGACAGGACAGGTAACGCAATCAGACGCCAGTAATGCCAGCGGCCTGCACCCAGCAGCGCCGCCGACTCCTGCCACTCTTTCCTGAGTCCTTCAAAGGCCGGAAACAGCAGCAGTACCCCCAGCGGGATCTGGAACCAGGTGTAAATCAGGATCATGCCATCGCGGGAGAATAACCGGAATCCGGATGCCAGCCCGTAATGGCGCATCAGTAACGTCAGACATCCGTTGAGACCAAGCAGAATAATAAAAGCGAAAGCCAGTGGCACTCCGGCAAAATTACTGGTCATATTGGTAAATGCCATCATAAAACGATGGAAACGGCCATTACCCAGTTGATGCAGGGAATACCCTGCCACCAGCGAGATAAGTAACCCATACACACTGGACCAGAAAGAGATATCGAGAGAAAAACGTATCGCCTGCAAATAAAAAGGGGATGTCAGAATGTCATGATAGTTATCAACACCCCAGCGGCTGTTCACATCACTCCAGAAACTGTTACCGGCTACCCATATCAGCGGTGCCAACTGAAAAGCGATATAAAACAATGCAAATGGCAGTAACCACAGCAGGGCTATGCGTTTTCCCTTCATTCCCCGGCCTCCGGTCCTGTCGACAACAGCGCCTGACATACCGGTTTATCATGGGCAATCTCAAGAAGCTGACAAACAGTGCCACATAACTCGGTCTGACGCGGCACAATATTATTCTGTTTAGAAAATCCGCGGCCGAACACAAACAGCGGAACCCTGATTTCTTCGGGTAATCGCCCGCCATGGGAACGATCATCATTCATACCGTGATCCGCCGTAACAATCACCTGATAATCTTCCCGCAGCCATTGGGGCATCCAATGTGACAGATAACCATCGGCAATACGTGCACGGTTGCGATACTGTGCTGAGCTGAGTCCGAATTTATGCCCTGCATCGTCGATATTCATCGGGTGAATCAGCAGAAAGTCGGGATCATAGCCGCGGCGCAGACTTTCGGCATCTTCAAACAGGTGAGAATCCGGATAACTGTCATCCGAGTAAAAATGTCCGAACTGAATAGGCAGATCTTCCTGCTGTGTATGACGGTCACGAACCGCATCGTAAGGACTGCGGTTATACAATTCACTCACCCAGTGGTAGGCTGCCGCTGCCGTGACCAGACCTGCATCCCGCGCATAATGAAAGATACTGCGCTGCTGACTGAGCCGGCTGACCCCGTTATGAATAATTCCGCTGATCACCGGCGGTACTCCGGTGAGAATACATTCATACAATGGCCGTGACAGTGAAGGTAACTCACAGGTCATCGGGTAATATTTGCCATTCCCCTGAGCACACTCGGCATGTAAATAGCCCATCCCATGCTCAGCGACGATATCACTCAGACCGTCCAGTACCACCAGGATTGTTTTCATCTTTTACCTCATTACCCGAACGACTTACTGTTGCATATTGATCATGACATCCTGCTGCCACAGAGCTGGCAGTTGTTTTGACGTTTTGTCCCAGGCGGCCTGGTCCTTAATCGGATGGGCATTTTTATATTCAGAGGCCGGTAACAATTTGGCCTGAACGTCTGCCGGTAAAGTCAGATACTGTGCGCGGATAGGACGGGCATAACCACGAGCCAGGTTGATCTGACCGGCATCAGAGAAGATGTACTCACGGGTCAGTTTGGCGGCATTCGGGTGTCTGGCATATTTGTTAATAATGGTCGTGTAACCCGAGGTTACCGAGCCGTCGGAAGGGATCACTACCTGGTAGCGGTTCTTATCAATCTGATCGCGGTAATTCAGACCATTAAAGTCCCAGACTACCGCGACCTGGATTTCCCCTTTCTCAATATTCGCAATCACCGGATCTGTCAGGCCCAGACGGCCCTGCTTCGCCAGATCACCAAAATATTTCAGTGCCGGGGTCAAATCTTTCTCGTTCCCCCCCAGTGCATAGTTGGCCGCTAATACGCCATTGGCGGCCTGAGCAGCCACACCCACATCACCGATGGTTACGACATATTTACCTTTTTTAAGATCAGCCCAGCTGTGCGGAACATCTTTGACCTGTTGTTTGTCGACCAGAAAAGCGATTGTCCCGGTGTAGGCCAGCATCCAGTCACCCTGTTTATCTTTTGCCCAGTCGGGAACCTGATCCCAGTGGCTGGTTTTATAAGGCTGTGCCAGACCTTTCGCGACAGCTATCGGGCCAAATGCAGCACCGACATCACCAATATCTGCACTGGCATTACCTTTCTCGGCAGCGAATTTTGCCAGTTCCTGTGCCGATGACATATCCGTATCACTGTGTTTAATACCGTATTGCGTCGTGATGTCATGCCAGGTGTCTTTCCAGTCAGCCCAGCTGTCAGGCATCCCGACACTATTGATTTGCCCTTCACTGCGGGCGGCTTTTTCCAGTGCCGCCAGGTCATTATCGGCTGCATGTGCGGCAGGAAGAGCAAGAAAAATGGCTGCGGATAATAGCGTTAACATACTGGCTTTCATGTCGGGCTCCTGCGATTAGGGGATAGAACACTGGTCTAGTCCAGCAAAAACCAAGCCAATGTAGCGGCATACTATGAAGATTTTATGACAGCATTGTGATATCAGGATTTTTACCCTACTCTGCGGGCTGGCTACGCTGAGCACTGCGGTTCACCGGCGTTATCACAATGAATTCAGTGAGTGCAGACATGCACCGACATGGGGCTGACAGGTGACTTCCGGGAACACGAAAACAGTCGATATGATTGCGGGCTCTCTGCTGCAACGTGTAGAAAAGGGCGAATTCGCACAAGGGCGTCTGCCATCAGAACGATGCCTGAGCGAACAATATGCCACCACCCGTATTACCCTACGGGAAGCGCTGGCATTACTGGAAACTCACGGGAAAATATACCGTGAGCTGCGTCGTGGATGGTTTATCGCACCACCACGGCTGGTGTATAACCCTTTGTTGCGCCGCCATTTCCATGAAATGGCGGCACAGCAGGGACGGCTGGCCCATACCGAGGTGATCAGCTGTGGTGAGATTTCGGCAACACCTTTACTGGCACAGCAATTATCTGTCACCGCGGGTGAGGCGCTTTTCTGTATCCGCCGCTTAAGGAGGATTGACGGGCGGGCGGTACTCTATGTCGAGCATTATCTCAATCCGCAATTCTTCCCGGGACTGTTGCAGGAAGATCTCACCCGTTCACTGACAGATTTATACCAGTCTCTGTATGGCATACGTTATGGCGGCGTACGTTTTACCGTGTTACCCGGCCCTTTACCGGCCTTTTCCGCTCCGGCACTGAATGTTGCTTCAGGCAGCCCGGGGATTTGTATCACCCGCATCAACCAGAACCAGCATCACCAGGTGATCGACTGTGACCATGAATACTGGCGCTACGATGCATTATGTGTCGATGTGGAAACCTGACCTCTTAGGTTCCCTTGTCAGGCTGACCGGAGGACGGGCTTTCCGCTGGCAGAAGACGGCGGCGATATAAACGCCGCGGATGACCTATTTTCCCGTAAACCATTTCGACCCCCAGTAATCCGGTTCTGACACAGTATTCCAGATAACGTCGTGCCGTAGTTTTGCTCAGCCCCGAGTGGACCATAACCTCATCCACACTCAGGCACTGATCTCCTTCGCTAAACAGTTGCTGTACCCGTGCCAGGGTATTTTCTTCAATACCTTTTTCGGTTTCCCGCTGCCGGAAATTCTTTGCCTGTAGCTGATACAGTAAATCGACATTTTTTTGATCAACAACCTTCCACTCCCGCTGCTGTTTACTGAAACGGATAAAGTTTTCCAGCGACTGGCTAAGCCGCTTCAGGGACACCGGCTTAAGAATATAATCAAATGCTCCAACGCGGATCGCCTGACTACAGATATTCATATCACTGGCTGCCGTAATGAAAATAACCGCGCATTTCGCCCGGCTGAACATGGCGGAGCTGATTAAACTGATCCCCTGTCCGTCAGGCAGATAGTTATCCATAAGTACCAGCTGCGGATTACGTTGTTCGATCATTTCTCTTGCCTGAGCAAGAGTGGAGGCAATACCTGTAACCCGTAAACACGGGAAGTCATTCACCAGCGCTGCGTGTAACTGCGCAAGCGTGCTTTCATCTTCAACAATCAGTACATCAATATGTTCATCAGGCATAATTATTATCTTTAGTTGCTGTATTCCTTTTACTCAGGTATCAGGCTGTGCTTCAGGAATATCCGGAATAAAAACAGAAAAAACCGTTCCCCCGCCGGGATTATCAGTAACTTCGATCACACCACCGGCCTGGGTAACGAAACTGCTCACCAGATAGAGGCCGATGCCGTGTTCTGCCCCGTCTTTTGAAGTCATTTCCCGGTCAAATAAGCGATCCACCATCATTTCAGGGATCCCGACACCCCTGTCGGCAACTTCAATAATCAATTCGTCCTTACCGGCGAGGATCAGCACCTCAATGATCCTGCGAGAAGGATCCATGTGTCCTGTGGCTTCGATCGCATTATCCAGCAGATTACCTATCACGGAGATCAATTCTGATTCCGGCAGTCCGCGAAATGGCAATAACAGATGGCTGCCGGGATCAAAAACCAGTGCAATACCTTTCTCTCGCGCCCGCGATACTTTTCCCAGCAGTAATCCGCACAACATAGGGGAAGCAAATTGTGCGGAAATAAAATCCAGCACACCCTGGGCATGTTCAGACTGTAACTGGATGTAGTCGATAGCTTCACGATAGTGACCGGACTGCAGTAAGCCGGAGATCACAGCCGTCTGATTTAGCTGTTCATGATGCATAATGCGCAGATTTTCAAGGTAGCCGTTGACCTGACTTAAACGGGTCGTCAGGCTTTCTATTTCCTGGCGGTCACGGAAGGTAATTACCCATCCTTGTAGTTTGTTTTCCAGTAAAATACGGACACGACTGGCAATAACAGTGAGCTGATTAAAAAGACAGATTTCGTCATGCGTATCATTTTCCAGCATAACGGTACGGTCGAAGAAAGTTACTGGTTTAATTAACTGATGAATATTTTTTCCGTTCAGTGAATTATGTTCTCCTTTGATACCCAGCAGTAACTGCGCAGCTTTATTTACCACAATCACTTTTAACTGATCGTCTACCGCAATCACCCCTTCATAAATCGACTCCAGCATCGCTTTTTGCTGACGTACCAGCAGGCCTATCTCCCTGGGCTCCAGACAAGACATCTGTTTTTTGATGCTGCGGGTAAAAAACCATGAATATATAAACAAACTGACTAACATCAAAAAAAGAATGATAAAAGCATTAAAAACCTTACTGAAGGTAATATTATCCAGTTCACTTTTCAGGTAGCCAACCGAAACAATCCCGGTAATATTTCCGTTATTATCATAAACCGGTGATTTACTACGCAGAGAAATACCCATCCCCCCTCTCCGCCAGGTCGTCACTGTCTTGCCCCCCAGCACCTCATCATTGTCACCACCGATCAGCGGAGTCCCGACTTTTTCTTTATTCACAGAATGATATAAGTGGTTTATTTTATTGTCCCCGATAACAATAAAACTGGCGTTGCTCAATAGTACAATTTTATCCATAAAGTCTGTGATTTCCTGCAGATTACTGTTGGCGACAGAACGACGCAGATCTGGCATTACCGAAATGAGATCTGACTGAACGCGCGTTCTCACGCTCATCTCCTGGTAGATTCTTCTGCCTGCTTCCAGATAGTAATAGACAGCGAAAAGAGAGAACAATAATAAAAAAACAATAATCAAAGAGATAAACAGCCTTATCTGAAAAGACATTTTCATATGCCGCCCGCCACAGTACGCTGACATGACAGATAATATATCACCACTCAGTTAATTCTATTTTTTAAATAAAAAAACTTGTGATCTTTTGCACAGCTTAATTCCTTAAATGTCACCTGTTACCTTGCCATACAACTGTACCCCGGTTAAAAAAACATAAAATCAAAATATTAAATACAAAAAAAGAACATCATCGGCCACAGCCGGAATATTCTCCCTAATAAAAACCATTAAATCCTTTAAGTTCATAAAAACCATTAGCGCCATAAAATCTCCTAAATAAGTAAATCCTTTATCACAACATCAGTAAGTATTTCCTTGCGAGAATAATATTAACAATAAAGGAGAACTCTGATGGCTACAAAAAATATCCCGGCAGACAGCCCGGAAAAGAAATCATTAAAAGAGCAATGGTGGCATATTCTTGACACCTGGAAGGTAGGTATTATCCCCCTGCCTTTATTTATTCTCTGCGGAGTATTGATCGCCATTGAGTCCGCAGGGGGAAGGCTTTCCAGCGATATAGTCGTAATGGTAGCTACCCTCGCTTTCTTCGGCTTTGCCTGTGGTGAATTTGGTAAACGTCTGCCTGTGGTCGGAAAAATAGGTGCTGCTGCGATTTGTGCCACCTTCATTCCCTCTGCACTCGTCTTCTATGAAGTGCTGCCGGATATCGTTGTTCAGGCAACCACTAAATTCTATAAAGATACCAACATTCTTTATCTTTATATCTGTTGCATTATTGTCGGCAGTATTATGAGTATGAACCGGACAACCCTGATTCAGGGTTTTTTGCGTATTTTTGTCCCGATGTTATGCGGCGAAATTGTCGGTATGCTGGTCGGGATGGGGGTCGGACTCGCTCTTGGCCTGGAACCATTCCAGATTTTCTTCTTTATTATTTTACCGATTATGGCAGGCGGTGTTGGCGAAGGTGCTATCCCTTTATCGATAGGTTATGCCGCATTGCTCAATATGGATCAGGGTGTGGCCTTAGGCCGTGTGTTACCTATGGTTATGCTCGGCAGTCTGACGGCCATTATTATTGCCGGCTGTCTGAATCAAATCGGCAAACGCTACCCGCACCTTACCGGTGAAGGTCAGCTGATGCCTGAATCTGAAAATACCTCTGACCTTTCCGGCCCTCCTGACGAAGGCGCGAAACTGTTTAGCGGTCCCCCTGACATGGGTGCAGTGGCTTCCGGTGTATTGCTGGCAGTCCTTCTTTATATGGTGGGCATGCTGGGACATAAATTTATTGGCTTACCGGCCCCGGTGGGCATGCTGTTCGCCGCAGTGCTGGTGAAACTGGTACATGGAGTATCACCACGCCTGCTGGCAGGCTCTCAGATGGTATATAAATTTTTCCAGACGGCCGTCACTTATCCGATTCTGTTTGCTGTCGGAGTGGCAATTACACCATGGCAGGAACTGGTGAATGCTTTCACTCTGACCAACTTACTGATTATTTTCAGTACTGTCCTTTCGCTGGTCGTTACCGGCTTCTTCGTCGGCAAAAAACTGCGTATGCACCCGGTAGATGTCGCCATCATTTCCTGTTGTCAGAGCGGACAAGGAGGTACCGGTGATGTTGCGATTCTGACTGCGGGCAACCGGATGGTGTTAATGCCTTTCGCACAGATAGCGACCCGTATCGGCGGTGCAATTAATGTTTCGGTGTCGTTGCTGATCCTCGGAAACTTTATTATTTAATCAGATATTGCAGGATTTCAGATGAAAATAGCCAGTTATCTGCATCAGGGTGTTCGCAGCTACGGAATAGTAAAAACCGACGGTATTATCGATTTAGGGAGTCGTCTCTGCCACCGCTACGCAGATCTGAAATCCTTACTCGTCGCCGGGGAACTTGCCACCGTACGCAGCTATAGCGAAGAAAAAATCGATTTTACAACACAGGAGATCGATTACTTACCGGTGATTGAAAACCCCGGCAAGATACTGTGTGCAGGGATGAATTATGCCGAAAAGCGGCAGGAGTTTGGGCAGACTGACCCGGCCCCGACGTTATTTATCCGGTTTGCTGATTCTCAGACCGGCCATAATACCCGGTTACTAAAACCTTATGATTCTGATCAATTCGACTATGAAGGTGAGCTGGCGATAATCATCGGTACCGCAGGCCGGCATATTTCTCAGGCAGATGCCCTCAGTCATATTGCCGGTTACAGCTGTTATATGGATGCCTCTGTCAGGGACTGGCAGCACGCCTGGTTCACCGCCGGAAAAAACTGGCGTAACACCGGTGGTTTTGGCCCTTACCTGACCACCAGTGATGAAATAGATAACCCCCATAACCTGATGCTCAGGACCCGGCTCAACGGGACAATTGTTCAGCAGGATAATACCTGCAATATGATCCACAGCATACCTTACCTGATTGAATATATTAGTACTTTTACAAGAATCAGCGCCGGGGACGTGATTATTACCGGCTCACCTGGCGGGACAGGGAAAATGCGTCGCCCTCCGTTATTTATGCAGCCCGGTGACCGGATAGAAGTCGACATTGAGCAGGTCGGCCATCTGATCAATACAGTCGCAGAAGAGCCCGTCGTTTCCGAAGTATTTACCGGCCAAAGGAGCATATGACGACAATGGATATTCTCCCTGTATTCAGTCTGCGTATCACGGACAGTATCCGGCAGCCACAACGTCTGGAAAAGATTCGTCAGTTTCTCAGCAAACATGATCTGGCACCGGACAACGATATTCGTTTCTTTGCTGAAGCCAGTATTGGTCACCGGCTGGCGGGCTGTGCCGGTCTGGCGGGAAATATCGTCAAATGTGTAGTGACCGATACTCCCTGGCGGGGAGCCAATCTGACAGGGTTACTGCTGGCTGAGCTCGAACGCATTGCGGTTGATAAAGGTATCGCACCGCTTTTTCTCTGCACCCGCCGGGAAAACTGCGATAAGTTCTGCCGCTGTGGTTTCTGGCCTGTTGCCGAGGATTCAGCTGGCACAGTACTGATGGAAAACAACCCGGTCGGGCTGCAACGCTATTGCCAGCAGTTGCAGAAATTACGCCAGCCCGGGGAAAAAATTGCCGCCATTATCATGAATGCCGACCCTTTTACTCTGGGGCATCAGTTTCTGGCAGAGCAGGCTTGCGGGCAATGTGACTGGCTGCATCTGTTCTTAGTCGGAGAAGAAGCGGCATACTTTTCTTATGCCGACAGGCTGACGATGCTGACCCATGGGGTGGCTCATTTACCCCGGGTAACAGTGCATGGTGGTTCACCCTACATTATTTCCCGTGCCACGTTCCCCGCTTATTTCCTGAAAGACAAGGTGGCAGTCGATCAGACATGGAGTGAAACAGATCTGATTTTGTTTCGGGACCATATTGCTCCGGCGCTGGGGATCACCCACCGTTTTGTCGGTTCTGAACCTTTCTGCCTGACCACCCGCCGGTATAACCAGGCCATGCATCATCTGCTTGGCGGTCATATGGTAGTCGCCGAAATAGCACGTATCAACAGCTCCGCGGGGATCCCGTTTTCGGCCTCAGAAGTGCGACGGTTGCTGGCTGAGCAACAGTATGACCTGCTGCGTGACAAGGTGCCCGCCACGACATTTTCACACCTGAAAACACTGATCAGCCCACATCCGGTGTGAAGTTAAATGAATAAGGAGATAACAGATGAAAATCATCAGAGAGGCATTATCCGGTACCCTCGAATCCGGCGATGTCAGAGTAAAAATACTGCCCGCTGACGGTACTATCGACATCGTCATCCAGAGTGATGTCATCAAACAGTTCGGACAACAGATCAATCAGGTAAGCGTACAAACACTGGCTGATATGGGTGTTCACAGCGGGCTGCTGATTATTGAAGATAAAGGAGCTCTCGATTGCGTGCTGCGCGCACGGATACAGTGTGCGGTGTTACGGGCGGCGGACGAAGCAAAACCTGAGTGGGAGACTATGCCATGAAAAAACTTCGCCGCAGTATGCTGTTTGTCCCGGGAACCAGTGCCGCCATGCTCTCCAGCGCATTTATCTATCGCCCCGACGCCATCATGTTTGATCTCGAAGATGCCGTTTCGGTGAATGAAAAAGATGCCGGGCGTTTGCTGGTCTGCCAGGCATTACAGCACCCGATGTATCGGGATATAGAGAAAATTGTCCGTATTAATCCACTGCATACGCCTTTCGGATTACAGGACCTGAAAGCGGTAGTACACGCAGGCGCAGAGGTTATCCGCCTGCCAAAAACCGATTCCCCACAAGACATCCATGCCCTGGAAACCCAACTGGAAATCATCGAGCAAACCTGTGGTCGCCCCTCCGGAACCACCCGCCTGCTGGCTGCTATCGAATCGGCTACCGGGGTTATCAATGCGGTCGCAATTGCCCGCAGCTCACCCAGGCTCATCGGTATCGCCCTGGCTGCATTTGACTACGTTATGGATATGCAAACCGAGCGTGGTGACGGTACTGAGCTGTTTTATGCCCGCTGTGCGGTTCTGCATGCCGCCAGGGCCGCAGGTATTGATGCTTTTGATGCCGTCTGGTCAGACACCAGTGATGAGCAGGGTTTTCTGAAAGAAACCGACCTGATACGCAGAATGGGCTTCAATGGGAAATCCCTGATTAATCCGCGTCAGATAGCCTTACTGCATCAGGCATTTGCGCCAACACAGCAGGAAGTGGACTATGCACAACAAGTGATTGAAGCCGCCAGTGAGGGAGAAAAGCAAGGGCTGGGAGTCGTTGCTCTTAACGGGAAGATGATTGATGCACCGATCATCAGTCATGCACAGAAAGTGCTGGAACGTGCTGCCGCATCTGCTGTACATCACTGAGGATAATATTATGAAAGATAAAGATTTACTGCCTGGCTGCGGGCAACTTAATGCTTTTAGCGGGGCGAATGTCTCAACGCCCTGGCTGGCTGATCCTGAACAGAAGCATACCCGGAAACTCTGTAATAATTTGGAAGAAGCGATACAACGCTGTGAGCTACAAGATGGAATGACCATCTCATTTCATCACGCCTTCCGCGAAGGCGACAAAATGATTAATTATGTGGTTGAAAAGCTGTCCGCTCTCGGTTTTAAAAATCTGACGCTGGCATCCAGTTCGCTGATGAGTTGCAATGCCCCGCTGATTGAACCAATCCGTGCAGGCGTCATTACGGCCATTTATACTTCAGGGATGCGTGGCCAGCTGGCAGAGGCTATCTCTAACGGGCTGATGGCATCACCGGTACATATCCACTCCCATGGCGGCCGGGTGAAACTGCTGCAGGACGGTGAAATCAGTATTGATGTTGCTTTTCTCGCTGTGACCGGCTGTGATGAGTTCGGCAATGCCAGCGGTACCGGTAAAGGTTCAGCCTGCGGCTCTTTAGGCTATGCCATGACCGATGCCCGCTATGCACGTAAAGTTGTACTGCTGACAGAAACATTGCTGCCTTATCCTGCCTTACCGGCCAGTATCCTCCAGGATCAGGTGGATTATATTGTACAGACCGACTGTGTCGGAGATCCCGCCAGGATCAGTGTCGGTGCGGCCCGTATAACCAATAACCCCCGTGAGCTGTTGATTGCCCGCCATGCCGCCGGAGTCATTGAACATTCCGGTTATTTTACCCCCGGCTTTTCTTTGCAAACCGGTTCAGGCGCTGCCGCAACGGCCTGTACCCGGTTTCTGGGCGAAAAAATGGCACGGGATGGTATCCATGCCCGCTTCGCTCTTGGCGGGATCACTGCCAGCCTGGTTGAGCTTCATGAACAGGGATTAATCGAAAAACTGCTGGATACCCAGTGTTTTGACAGCCAGGCCGCAGAGTCTCTTGGCCGTAACCCTCTGCATCTGGAAATATCCACCAATGTCTATGCCAATCCCGCCAGTAAAGGAGCCAGCTGTGATCAGTTGGATGTCGTGATACTGAGTGCGCTGGAAATCGACCTCGATTTTAATGTCAATGTGATCACCGGATCCGATGGCGTAATGCGGGGCGCATCTGGTGGTCACTGTGATGTCGCGGCGGCGGCTAATCTGACCATAGTGGTGGCACCTTTAATCCGTGCCAGGATCCCCACCGTGGTAAAACGTGTAACAACACTGGTCACTCCCGGAGAAAGTATTGATGTTCTGGTCACCGATCACGGGATTGCGGTGAATCCTGCCCGCCCGGAATTAAAAGAACGCCTGATACAGGCAGGAATGAATATCGTATCTGTTGACGATCTCTGGCAACGGGCCTTGCTGATCAGCGGGCAACCGCAACCAATAAAATTCACCGATAAGATTGTCGGTATCATCCGTTACCGTGATGGCAGTGTGATTGATGTTGTCCGACAGATAGCGAAGGAAGAATAATGGACAATCCGGAAACTTTCACCCGCGCCTTCAGCCTGAACTCTCTGCTGCAGGCCAGAGAGAAAAGAGCGGCGCGACAGGATAAGTGGTTAACCCGCTATCATCAGCCGGTGATTTCCCTGACCCTGGTGACGCCAGGACCGGTTAAAACCAGTGCCCGCTATGAGAATATTATGGGGGTAGCCCTGCGGGTCTGTGACCAGTGGATAAGCCAGAACCACTGGCCATTAACTGCCAGGCAGGTGAACTGGCTGGCAACCGGGCCTGAGGCCTTATGGTGTGTTGATCATCCCGCAGCAGAGCTCAAAAAACAGTTGGCAGAGATTGAGCAGACACACCCGCTGGGCAGACTCTGGGACTTTGATGTCATTTGCCCGCTATCAGGTGTGACAGACAGAAAGTCCCTGAATCATCCTGCTCGTCGTTGTCTGGTTTGTGACCTGCCGGCAATCCGTTGTGCGCGTTCACGCCGTCATCCGCCACAAGTTGTATTGGATTGTGTGGAGAGAATCATTAATGACTGGTTTACCCGTGGATAATGGATCTTTCACGCTGCTTCCGCAAAAAGTGATTGCAGCATTACAGGATGAACTGGATCTGACACCGAAACCGGGACTGGTTGACCGCAATAACAGCGGATCACACCATGATATGGATTATGACTTATTCCGTCAGAGTATCAGTGCTATCAGTCCATGGTTCAGGGTATTTGAGCAACTCGGATACAGTAATGCCTCTCTGCCCGCAGAGAGGCAACTACTGCTACTGCGTCCCGCAGGCCAGGCATGTGAACAGGCCATGTT
This sequence comes from Tatumella sp. JGM130, assembly GCF_018257525.1. Classification (NCBI taxonomy): domain Bacteria; kingdom Pseudomonadati; phylum Pseudomonadota; class Gammaproteobacteria; order Enterobacterales; family Erwiniaceae; genus Tatumella; species Tatumella sp. JGM130. The sequence goes on from NZ_JAERJS010000006.1 coordinate 148,591, forward strand.
TTCTGCTACCGGACAAGTGAATACGCATCAGGGAGGTATCTTCTCTCTCGGGTTGCTCTGTTGTGCCGCCGGGCGGCTGGCAGGACGGCAGGAGGCAGTCAGCGCACTGGCCCTATGCAGGGAAACCAGTGCCATCTGCCGGGGGATTGTCGACCGGGAGCTGGCTGCGGGCCGAAATGCCAGCCCGTCAGCTATCCGGCTGTTCCGGCAGTATAAGCTGACCGGGGCCAGAGGAGAGGCAGAAAGCGGATTCCTGACAGTTCGCCGCTATGTATTGCCATTCTGGCACCAGGAAACGGGTAAACGTCAGCATCACCATGCTTTACTCCGGCTAATGTCGGTAAATGCAGATACCAATCTGGTTTCGCGTGGCGGCATGGCCGGACTCGGGTTTGTACGTAATTATGCCCGAAAAATACTCAGCGGAGCATGGGGGGCCGATGAACTGAATAACATGGATCAGCAACTGATATCCCGTCATCTGAGCCCGGGCGGAAGTGCTGATTTACTGGCTGTTGCAATAGTACTGGCAGGCCTGATGTAATATTTCACTCGAGTAGCAGAAGAGAAAACCAGAACACAATTCCTCACGGAGATAATCACCACTACCTCCGTGAATAATCCCCGGGAAGATATCAGTCCAGAGTCGGTGTCATATGCTTCAGGTCGTATGGCGTTATCTGGTAGACATAATAATTCAGCCAGTTAGAAAAGAGTAAGTGTCCGTGACTACGCCAGCTCGCCTGAGGAGTCAGGTGAGGGTTATTACCCGGAAAATAATTATAGGGCAGTGGTGAATCGATCCCCGCACCAATATCCCGCTGATACTCGCCTGCCAGAGTATCCGCATTATACTCGGGATGACCAGTGACAAATACCAGCCGTTTATCCCGGCTCGCCATCAGGTAAACTCCGGTTTGTTCTGACACCGCAAACACATCAAGATCGGTATGATCACGGATAATATCAGCCGGAAAATCCGCATAGCGGGAATGGGGGGCCAGAAACTGGTCGTCGAATCCACGGGTCAGTAATCCATGTGGCTGTACAACATTGTGCTGATAAACACCCGACAGTTTTTGCTGACGGGTCATTTTCGGCAAGCCATACAAAATATTTAATGCCGCCTGTACAGCCCAGCAGACAAACATTGTCGATGTGACATGATCTTTCGCCCAGTGTAATACCTGCTGTATTTGTGGCCAGTAAGCAACATCATCAAAATCGACCAGGCCCAGAGGTGCGCCGGTAACAATCAGACCATCGTAGTTTTCATGCTGAATATCAGAAAAGTTACAGTAAAAGGTATCCAGATGCTCAGCCGGTGTATTTCTCGACTCGCGGTTATCTATACGCAGTAACTGAATATCCAGTTGTAAAGGCGAGTTCGACAGTAATCGCAGAAACTGATTCTCAGTTTCGATCTTTTTTGGCATCAGATTAAGGATCAAAATCTTCAGTGGCCGAATATTCTGGATCAACGCACGGGAAGACGCCATAACAAAGACATTTTCGTTGCGTAAAAAATTAACCGCGGGAAGATCATCCGGTACTCTGATTGGCATTACCTGATACCTCTTAAAAACACATATACGTTTAGACATCCAGACAGCCAAGACTAGCGTGCAGCCTGTAAAAAGTCGAGACTGATCGGCTGATTATGAAAATCTTTCAGATTAACTCTGCAAATAATTCAATAAATACCCAGAGCAGCACGTAATACCCACAGGCAGATCAACGAGGTGTCCGATTATACGTAGCCTGCCCGGAATAACAGCCCTGGCAGCCGGAGGAATAGCAACAGACATGACCATACACCGGGCGGAATTAATACATCGCCATATACTGCTAAAATAAAGAGTTTTTACTGATAATATCCGCTGTAATTCTCTCGATTAGCAGAAAATAGTTATCTTTTAAAAATTTTGACAGCAAAAGATTATAATTTAATATGATATTTCCGGAAGAAGCATAATTATAACGGGGCAATAAATTATTATGGAATATGTTATAAGATCGGCTACTGCCAGTGATATTAATACAATTATCACATTCACTGTACGTGAGGCACAGGAATCACAAGGCTCTGAAGTTGACCTGATTGCGGTTGAACGCGGAGTATCCTCAGCATTTACCCGGCATCCTCGTTCACAATACTGGATAATGGAAAATGCAGACGGTAGCGCTGTTGCTCATACTTCGATTATCAAAGAATGGAGCGATTTTTGCGGTAAAGATTACTGGTGGATACAAAGCTTCTATATTGCCCCTGAACACCGCGGACGAGGTCTGGCCGATCAATTGATTAACCATCTTAGCGCCGCTGCAAAATCAGCAGATGCTCTGGAACTGCGCTTATATGTACACGGAGATAATCAACGTGCTATCCGCGCATACCAGCGCTGCGGTTTTTCCGCGTCTCCTTATTTAATGATGAAAACCAGTCTGTAACAAGCCAGAAATACCCTGCCGGTGAAGTGTCTGCAGGGTGTTTCTGGAAAAATACCACCGCCGGAGGGTATTTTTCTTCTATAGCCATAAAACGCAAAAAGGCCATCCTTACGGATGGCCTTGTGCTTTATTTGATGCCTGGCAGTTCCCTACTCTCGCATGGGGAGACCCCACACTACCATCGGCGCTACGGTGTTTCACTTCTGAGTTCGGCATGGGGTCAGGTGGGACCACCGCGCTATTGCCGCCAGGCAAATTCTTTTATACCGAAATCATGTTTTTTATCTGGTGCTGATACCCAGAGTCGAACTGGGGACCTCACCCTTACCAAGGGTGCGCTCTACCAACTGAGCCATATCAGCACGCAAAATTGGATGCCTGGCAGTTCCCTACTCTCGCATGGGGAGACCCCACACTACCATCGGCGCTACGGCGTTTCACTTCTGAGTTCGGCATGGGGTCAGGTGGGACCACCGCGCTCTAGCCGCCAGGCAAATTCTTTGTGCGGAAACGAATCTTTTACCTTCATACTGTGTTGGCTTCACTCGCGCTGTTCAGTCACATACCAATGTATGCTCCTTCTCATCACTTGCTTGCCGCCTTGTCTGAAGGAAAAATCTTTCGTTCCCACTAATTTTTTACAATAACAATTCAGGAACTCGCTGAAAATTCTTTGCGTCTCTGCAAAACGCCTCTGGCGTTGTAAGGTTAAGCCTCACGGGTCATTAGTACCGGTTAGCTCAATGCATCGCTGCACTTA